>JBKJQU010000407.1:0-5040 GCA_046594995.1 Aestuariivirga sp. | reverse complement strand
AGCACTTTCATTTCGACATGGGAAAGCACGGAAAGTCCGGCACCTACAGGATCTGCCAGTAGCGTTTCGTCAGCAGCATACCGTTGGTGCTGTAATGCTAATTGACGCTGCTCTTAGGCATCGACTGGCGTTGGATGACGAAGGCGTGCCTTGCGCAGGTCGGCGATACTTTGAAAGTGACCTTTAGGTATCAACAGCGAACATATCCCGCGCTATTCGCGGTTATTGGCACGCGCGTATTCTAAATGGCGCATTGCGGAACCTTCCTTTTTGTACAACAGTGTCAGTCGTGGCTGAAAAGGGAACGCATCATGGACAAAGACAGGGTTATCGGTTCGGCGAAGGCCATAAATGGAAAGATCACTGAAGCTGTGGGGAACGAGGTTGGTGACGCCAAGCTCGAAGCCGAGGGCAATGCAAAAAAGATCGAAGGTAAAGTTCAGAACGCCGTCGGTGGCTTGAAAGATACTCTTCGTGGCAAATAGGCGCGAGGGATTGGCGGTCCAGCCTGCACATTTACTCCGCGGTGTAAGTGCCGCACATTTATCGACATACAGCACTACTACGTTGATGTGCGCTGGAGATCGATCGCAATGAATCGCAATAGTCTTTACCTACTGATTGGATTGCTCGCCATAGCTCTTGTGGTAGGTAGCTATCTTTACTATCAGGAGAGCAAGAGTGGCATCAACATTGAGATTGGGGAGTCCGGCGTTAAGATAGAAGGCAACTAGCCGACCCGGTTCCAGAAGGCGCTTGTTGGGTGTATAACGTCAACAAGACGCTCTCAGGGTGGTCATCCCTCGGTACTTCTCATTCGTCCAAATACATGGAGAATTCAACGTGGCAAGTAATTCGCTTCCCAATGATAGAAGCTTGACAGATACCGACCTTGGGCAGAATTTCAATCAGCTTCGTGCTGATATAGCAGCATTGTCAGAGACAGTTGCGCGTCTGGCGTCCGAAGGGGCCGCCAGTGCAAAGTCGCAATTTCAGGATTCCGCGGGCCGAGCGTCTCGCGGTGCCAGTGTTGCAGGCGAACAACTCTACCAGAATGCTTCCATTCTGGGGCGGGACGCCGTCAATACAGCGAATGTTGCTGCAGCTCAAATTGAATCCCAGATCGCACGCAATCCGGTAACAACAGTGCTGGTCGCGCTTGGAATCGGCTTTGCTATTGGCGCCATGAGCCGCCGCTCACCATGAACCCGTTGCTTCTTTTTGGAACACTGGCGGCTGCCAAGAGGGCTGTGGCAAAGACTGTGCATCGCACTGCTCTGGTCCTTGTGGCATATGCTTTGTTGTTGTGTTGTGGCGTCGTTGCAGTGGGATTTTTCACTGGGGGATGTTTCTTGTATCTCAGGGAGATATGGGGCGCGATCACAGCCTCTATGATCGTTGCGGCGGTCTATGCCATTGTCGGAAGCCTGGTGTTTCTTTGGATAAAAAGAATGCAACGACGATACCCCTCGCCGGCGATTCAACCCTTGTCTACTCCAAATTTTGGTATCGCCGATGCGACAGTCAGCCGGGACATACCCGGAGGTATTATTTCCGCCGGCTTGCTGGCTGCAGCAGGCTATTTCATGGCGCGCTCCATGACGCGCAGGCGCTGAGCAATCACTGTCTGAGTGCCGCACTGCAACCACCCAACATGCCGATTAAATCCATTGACGTTTCGGACGTAATGTTTTTAGAGTTTGTCCCAACCAGGAGAAATAGATCATGAACTTCTCGAATCTGTTGCATTGGGCCATTATTTTCCTCGTCGTGGCGCTGGTTGCCGCTCTTCTCGGATTTGGTGGCGTGGCAGGTACTGCAATGGAGGGCGCCAAGATCCTGTTCTGGGTCGCTATTATCCTGGCAGTGGTGGCGTTCGTCGTCAGCTTGGTTCGCAAGGCCTAGTACGTCGCGGTGGTGCTCGATGCACTCCGAGGAAGTTGGGGCACCACCTCAAGTCATGATATGGGGAACGTGGTAGCAGCGAAGAAAACCACTGTGCACCGCGAGATCTATTAATGGACGGTGCCTTGTCGCTACTCAGTGACAATTTATTGCATTGGCATCTGACAAGATCGGGTGCCAACGTCAGAAGGCGTTCTTCTGCTTTTTTACTTCGAGCCCTGCACCATGAAAACAGTTCAGAATCGCCTTGGCATAGTGCGTGGCCTCTTCGCTACTGATTTGAGGTCTATTCCATGTTGATCCAAAGCCTGCGTCGGGATCAAAGACATGGGCGTCCTTGATGGCATGAGATATCAACTGCAGGAGTTCGAGATCGTGGTTTGCCAGCGCCATGTGATGTAGCTCGTCCAAAATGTAGCCCGGCAGCCGGTCGGTCTGCTTTTGCGATTACTTATCCTGTTTTGGCTCGACAGAAAACTGTGAGTTGTTCCGTTCAAGCCATGTATCGTCCGCGAGCCATCCATAGTTATTCTCAGGCATGAGGGGAACATTGGCGAGATCGGCTTTGGTCAGAGCCAGATAGAAACTGTTGCGCTCGCCCGAGACCCGGAGATAGCGCAAGGCGACCACAATACTGTCTTTCCCAGGGACAAAGTACCCCCCGGTTGCTACAATGGCATAGTCACGCCGGCCTTCCGTGCCGATGATGATGTTGCGGACTTCACCGACGATCTTGTCATCGGACGTCCGGACCTCGGCACCCATGATCTCGTCTGCTCTCATGAGAGGTACCATTTCGGAGAGTTTCGTGAGCGGAGCTGCATTGGCATCGTTGCGATTGCCGATCACCGCGCCGGCTTCCTGAACCATCGGTTCTGCGGCCGCGATTTGCTGTTCGACCTCATCTTCATCGCTGCCACCCAAGCTGCCCATCGAGGGGGATGCGACCAGTTCACGAATGTGGCCCAACAACTGCTCACATGCATCGATCTGGCCATAGGACCAAAGAATGAATGCAGAATCTCGCAGCCGTCTCAGGTCTCGGACCATTTGACGGTTGTCGGGATCCCGGAACTCGGGCTTTTTAAGGATTGCCTCTTCAAGTTTGGCATCCGATATGTTGCAGTCGGCCCACGCCGGGGAGGCGCCAAGCACCGCGACGGCGATGGCAACGAGCAAGCTTCGACCCAGTGTCATCCTTCAGCCTCTGTAGTTCCTCTGGAGCAACATCCATACGGCTTGTTCTAAAACGCGCCAGCATCGTCAGGTAGTAACCGATGATAACTTAAGATTGAATCAAGTCACGCATAGCTCGTTTTTTGTTCCGGGCCAAATCTGGCTGTGCCTTGATAATGAATACTTCAATTTGCAGTTGCCAACCGCCAGCTCCGAAACTACACCAGCTGCATGTCAGATTCGGCTCCTCCTCCAGTCGTTGAACCAGGTGCAAACGATGCCCACGCTCCTTTGACGCAACATCTTCTGGAGCAGCGCATCCGACAGCAGGAGATACTTGCGGAGCTTGGTGTACAGGCGTTGCAAGGAGCGACATTGGAACAGCTGCTGCAAGACACCGCACGCCTGACAGCCGAGGGACTGCGCGTGCGGTTCTGCAAGGTTCTTCGTTATATTTCTGAGAGCAATTGCCTGAAGGTCGTCGCAGGAGTCGGCTGGGATAAAGGCATTGTCGGAGTGGCAACGATTGGCGCCGATCTCGCCTCCCCAGCGGGGTATGCACTTCGGACGGGGAAATCCGTTATTTCCAACCACCTTGAAAACGAGGACCGTTTCCGTACCCCCGACCTCCTCGCGCAGCACGGCATCCGCAGGGCCATGAACGTCATTCTGCAAGGAGACGGCAAGCCATTCGGAGTCCTCGAAGTCGACAGTCAGTCAGAAGATGAATTTGTCGAGCATGATCTCGCCTTCCTCCAAGGTGCCGCAAACGTTCTTGGCATGGCGATAGAGCGTGAACGCAACGTGCGCCAAATCAAAGGAGCTCTCGCCCGTCAGCAATTCCTTGTGAAGGAAATGAACCATCGGGTCAAAAACAGCCTGACCATCGTTGTCAGCTTGTTGCAAATGCAGGCGCGCGCCGCGGATGAAGAAGCGGCAGCTTTGTTTGAGGATACCGCGCGGCGCGTACAGGCCATTGCGCGTGCTCACGAACGGCTATACCGCGGCAGCAATGTCGAGAGCATGGACCTTGGCCAGTATATCGAAGATGTGTGTCAAGACCTGGATGCGTCAGCTACTAACCTGACGCTGATGATAGACACGCAAAAGGGCATCGAGATCAAAGTTGATCATGCCATCTCCGTTGCACTCATTATTGTCGAGCTCATCACCAATTGCGCGAAGTACGCATACCCTGCGCACAGTGGTGGGAAAGTATGGGTGAGTATAGTACGCAAAGAAGATAGAACGGTCCTGATCGCCGTTCGCGATGAGGGAGCTGGCTTGCCTCAAGACTTTAATCCTCGCAAGTCGCGGGGCTTAGGGATGAGGATCGTACACGCCCTTGCAACACAGCTGAATACCACACTGGCTTTTAGTAATCGTTCACCGGGTACCGAAGTGACGTTCCTGTTGCCATTGGATGGGTCGCTGGCTGAATAAACCTCTGTCTGGCCTGCTGCCGGTTCCGTGGACACCGACTTAAGGTGTTTGATGGAACTGGAGGTGTCCAATACAGAGACGAACGTTCAGCCGCGAGTTCAAGCTTGAGGCAGTAAATCTGATCAGGGAGCGCGGTGTTTCATAAGCCCAGGCGGCCCGTGATCTCGATGTCAATATCAACATGTTGCGGCGGTGGGTGAAGGAGCTCGGATCTGACCCGAAGCAGGCATTCCCTGGCCTCGGGCAGATGAAGCCTGCACAGCTGGAGATTGACCGGCTGCGCAAGGAGGTTGCGAAGCTGAAGGCGGAGCGGGACATCCTAAAAAAGGCCGCAGCCTACTTCGCGAGGGAAGTGACATGAGGTTTGCTTTCGTCGCGAGGCACCGTTCGATCTGGCCGGTGGCATGGCTTTGCGAAGCGCTGGATGTGTCGCGATCGGGCTTCCACGCCTGGCTGAACCGGTCTCCAAGCAAGAGGACTCTGGAAGGCGAGGCTCTGCTGTCTGTCATGCGACAG
>JBKJQU010000363.1:0-3553 GCA_046594995.1 Aestuariivirga sp. | reverse complement strand
TCGAGGATGGGCAAGGGATCAATACCCTGACGGGTTGCGACCAGCCTGCACCCAATGGCGGCGGCGCTTTCCACGACAATCGGGTGTGGATCAGGCCAGCCTGATCTTCCGCACACTGAATTTCGTAAATGAACTCCATGTGAATGGAACGCTCAGGCCGATTTCACGTTCTGGCCGTTATGGTGCCCTCAAGTTCACATGATTTGAGGCTAGAAGGCCTGAAGAGGTTCAAGATGATGCCCATGTCCCGCCGCGCGATGTTTATCATGGCCCTGATGCTGGCAGCCGCGACGGCCGCCACGGCCGCCACCGCCTTTGCTGGCCCTGGCGTCCAGCCGGCGGTATCCGGTCAGGTAGCCGACGCCGTGACAGCCGCAGCCAATGCAGCGCGCATCGCGAAGGTCCGCACGCTGGTTGTTCTACCCAATCGTCATAAGCGTTAGTTCGGGTCGAGGCGATCAGGGAAGCTTCGCGATCCGCTCGATCAACAAGTTGAAGAAGCCTTCGGCATCCACGCTCCGCAAAACCTGAGCATTCGGCGGGCGCTTCGTGACCCTCCACCAGTCCACCACCGTCGCACCCATGGTGAGCTCCGACTCGCATTCCACTGATACGTTGACGAGACGGCCCTGGAAGAGTTCCGGCTTCAGAAGCCATGCGAATACGCAAGGATCGTGCAGGGGCCCACCGTCGGTTCCATACTTGTTTTCATCGAAGCGTTCGAAGAAGTCGAGCATTGCCGCCGTTGCCGCGCCTGACTTGTTCGGCATTGTCCTGAAGGCCTCTACGCGCTTTTGCGTGGTCAGCGCCTGATGAGTGCAGTCGAGCGGAATGAGCGTGAAGGGGATGCCAGCCTCCAGCACGATACGCGCGGCGTGGGGATCGACATAGATATTGAATTCGGCAGAAGGGGTGACATTGCCTTGCTCGAAATAGCCCCCGCCCATGGCGACGATCTGCTTGATGCGCGAGGCGATGCGGGGTTCGCGCACAAGCGCCAGCGCCACGTTGGTGAGCGGCCCGAGCGTGCACAGGGTGATGGTGCCCGCCGGATGGTTCATCAGGGTCTCGATCAGATAATCAACAGCGTATTGCGGCTGCAGCGGCATGGTAGGGTGGGGCAGGACCGGGCCATCCAGGCCGGTCTTGCCGTGGACTTCTTCGGCTGTCACGAGATTGCGCACCAAGGGCCGGATGGCGCCGGAATAGACCTTGAGGTCCGGCCGGCCTGCCAGTTCGCAAATCTTCCGCGCATTCACCTCGGTCAGTGCGAGGGGCACATTGCCAGCCACAGCCGTGATCCCCAGGACATCGAATTCCGGGGAAGCCAGTGCGAGCAATATGGCAACAGCATCGTCCTGGCCGGGATCGGTATCGATGATAATCGGGATGGTCCTGGTCATGGTCGCTCCTGCGTTTGCCGGCCCTCTTATCCGAGCAGTCCTACTGTAGCAATGCTGCGGGAGGCATAGCGGCAGTGACTTGGCAGGGCATCACGGCCATACTGACAGACTGCTGACCAACAGTGTCAGCACCGTATGTGTAGGCACTGATCATGAGACGCGCTGAACGCCTGTTGCAGCTTCTTCAGATCCTCCGCCGCCATCGCAGGCCGGTGACGGGAGAGGCGATTGCACAGGAGCTCGAGGTCTCGCTCCGTACGGTCTACCGCGACATCGCCTCACTGATCGCGGACCGGGTGCCGATACGGGGCGAGGCGGGTGTAGGCTATGTTCTGGGCGAAGGCTTCGACTTGCCGCCCCTGATGTTTACCCCCGACGAGCTGGAAGCGGTGATGCTGGGGCTGCGCTGGGTGGCCCGGCGGGGCGACCAGCAATTGTCGCGCGCGGCGCAGGATACGGTGTCGAAAATCGGTGCGGTGCTGCCAGAACGTTTGCGGCCCTTCCTGTTCGACGCCGGGTTGCTTCTGCCGCCGGGCGAGCGGGTGATCCAGGACACGGTGGATGTGGCACAGCTCAGGAATGCAATCCGCGAAGGTCGGAAGGTGCAACTGTTCTACAGGGCGGAAGACGGCAAGGGAACACAGCGCGTGGTGTGGCCCATCGCGGTTGCCTATATCGATGCGCAACGGTTGATCCTAGCCTGGTGCGAGCTGCGGCAGGCCTTCCGGTCGTTCCGGACCGACCGGATGGCCAGTGCGGAGGTTCTGGACGAGAAATATCCCGCACGACGCAAGGTATTGATGAAACAGATGAATGAAGAGCTTGTGCGCCAGACAGGTGAGCGTCAGCTCGACGTGTTTGGCTGAAGCAACCGCGCTACAATCGCCAGGGCTTCGGGGTATGTGCGATGCTCCTGTTTCAGTACGCGGGCGGAGAGCGTGTCAGGCGTGTCTCCGGGGAGCACCGGCACCTTTGCCTGCAGGATGATGGGTCCGGCGTCGAGTTCGGCTGTCACGTGATGAACGGTGCAGCCGTGGGTTTTTGTGCCATCGGCCAGAACGCGTTCATGCGTGTGGAGGCCCCGGTAAGCGGGGAGCAGCGAGGGGTGTATATTGATCATTCGGCCCTCCCAGCCCGCGATGAAAGCCGCCGTGAGGATGCGCATGAAGCCGGCGCAGGCGACGATGTCGATGGTCATCGCACGCAAGTACGAATCAAGCGCGTCCTCGAAATCCTCACGCGTTGAGAAGGCTTTGTGGTCGATAAGTTTTGCTGCGATGCCATTGGCGGAGGCAAACTCTAGCCCCGCTGCATCCGCCCGGTTCGATATCACACAGGCGATTTCGGCGGGATAGGCTGGATCCCGCGCGGCCTCGGCAAGCGCCATCATGTTGGAGCCGCGCCCCGAGATGAGGACGGCGGTTCGGAGCCTCCTCATTTGACCGAAAGTGTGCCCGAGAGTGCGACCTGTTCTTCCGCACCCTTGCGCTTGCGGATCGTTCCCAGCGTGACGACCTGTTCGCCGGATTTCCTCAGCGAGGCGGCGACCTTCTTGGCATCCTTGGCCGCGACCACGACGATCATGCCGATGCCGCAGTTGAAGGTGCGGAGCATTTCGCGCTCGGCCACACCGCCCACTCCCTGTATCCATTCAAAGACGGAGATGTAGGGCACCTGATCCAGATTGATCTCGGCTACGGCTGTTTTCGGCAACACGCGGGGAATGTTCTCGATGAAGCCGCCGCCGGTGATGTGGGCCAGCGCCTTCACCGCGCCCGTGGCCTTGATGGCCTTGAGGATAGGCTTCACGTAGATGCGAGTCGGGGTAAGAAGGGCTTCGGCCAGCGTCTTCTTCCTGTCGAAAGGCGCCTTGGCGGTATAGGCGAGGCCGCTCATGTCGACGATCTTCCGCACCAGCGAATAGCCGTTGGAATGCGGACCGGACGAGGCGAGGCCGAGGATCACGTCGCCAGCCTTCACATCCTTCTTCGGCAGCAAGTTCTTGCGCTCGGCGGCACCCACCGCGAAGCCTGCGAGGTCATAGTCGCCACCGTGATACATGCCCGGCATCTCAGCCGTTTCGCCGCCGATGAGGGCGCAACCCGCCTGCTTGCAGCCATCGGCAATGCCGGCGATCACGTCGCGGGCGG
>JBKJQU010000351.1:0-4133 GCA_046594995.1 Aestuariivirga sp. | reverse complement strand
ATGCCTGCGACGGCGACGGGCTTCTTCATCGCATCGCGGCGGAAGGGCTCGCCCAGTTCCTGGTTGATCATCGCCTCAATGAGCGTCGTCTTCTTGTGCTTCATCTGGTCGTCCACGGCCTTGGCCAGCGCATCGCGAAGCTCGTCCATGGTGCGGGCAACCACGCCCTGCAGCCCGCAGGCCTTGCCGATGCCGGCATAAGAGACTTGCGTATCTAGCTCTGTGCCGACGAAATTGTCGTCATACCAGAGCGTGGAATTGCGCTTCTCCGCGCCCCACTGATAATTGCGGAACACCACCATTGTGACGGGTGGCCATTCATCGCGGCCAATGGCGGTGAGTTCGGTGACTGCGATGCCAAATGCACCGTCGCCCGCAAAGCCCACGACCGGCACGTCCGGCCTTCCGATCTTGGCGCCGACGATCGAGGGCAGGCCATAGCCGCAGGGGCCAAAGAGGCCAGGCGCCAGATATTTCCGGCCTTCTTCAAAGCTCGGGTAGGCATTGCCGATGGCGCAGTTGTTGCCGATATCGGAGGAAATGATGGCGTTCTTCGGTAACGCCGACTGGATGGCGCGCCATGCCATGCGGGGGCTCATCCATTCGGGCTTGTCCTCGCGGGCGCGCTCGTTCCAAGTGGTGCCCGGATCGTCCTGCTCGTGATCCATCGAGGACAGCTGCTGCGCCCATCGCGACTTGGTGAGTGCGATCAGTTCCTTGCGATCTTTCCGGCCTGCATCGCCAGCCGATGGTGACAGCTTGGCGAGAATGCCTTCCGCCACCTTCTTCGCATCGCCCACGATGCCGACGGCAACCTTCTTGGTGAGGCCGATTCGGTTCGGGTTGATGTCGACCTGGATGACCTTGGCCTCCTTCGGCCAATAGTCGAGGCCATAGCCGGGGAGCGTCGAGAAGGGGTTGAGGCGGGTGCCGAGTGCGAGCACCACGTCGGCTTTCTGGATCAGCTCCATCGCGGCCTTGGAACCATTGTAGCCAAGTGGACCTGCAAACAGCGGGTGCGAACCGGGAAACGCATCATTGTGCTGGTAGCCGAGGCACACAGGCGCATCGAGGCGCTCCGCCAAGGCCTTCGACGCCGGGATGGCGCCGCCGATAACGACGCCCGCGCCATTGAGGATGACCGGGAACTTGGCCTCCGACAGCAGTTTTGCTGCAGCGGAAATCGCTTCGTCACCACCCGAAGGGCGCTCGAACTCGACGATGGCAGGCAACTCGATGTCGATCACCTGCGTGAAGTAGTCACGCGGCATGTTGATCTGCGCCGGAGCAGAAAGCCGCTTGGCGTTCATGATGACGCGGTTCAGAACTTCCGCCACGCGGTTCGGGTCGCGGACTTCTTCCTGATAGCAGACCATGTCCTTGAACAGCGCCATCTGCTCCACTTCCTGGAAACCGCCCTGGCCGATGGTGCGGTTGGCGGCCTGGGGCGTCACCAGCAGCAGCGGAGTGTGGTTCCAGTAGGCGGTTTTGACAGGCGTGACGAAGTTGGTAATGCCCGGGCCGTTCTGGGCGATCATCATGCTCATTTTGCCGCAAGCGCGGGTATAGCCGTCGGCCATCATGCCGCCCGAGCCTTCGTGCGCGCAGTCCCAGAATTTGATACCGGCTTTGGGGAACAGGTCCGAGATTGGCATGAAGGCCGAACCGATGATGCCGAAGGCATGTTCAATCCCGTGCATCTGAAGCACTTTCACAAAGGCTTCTTCGGTCGTCATCTTCATGGGGGTTGTCCTCTGGGTATCAGTGATTGTCAGCGTTTCACTAGGCTAGCATCTGGCACCATGGGAGCGCCAGTTCCAGCCAACAAATCCCGCCAGACAGGACCTGGACCCTGAAGGAGATCGCGTCAGTACGTCTTGATCGCCTTGCGGCTCATCGAGAATCCATGGCCGCCCCGCGTGCACTTGAGGCCCCCTGCGGAAGAAGTGCAGCGGAAACCGTCATGTTTCCAGACCCCGCCATACGCGAAGATATTCTCCGAGCCGCAGCAAGAGGCATCGCCGACATCGCTATAGCGCTTCGGTTTGCCGGAGGGCCCCATCATGACGTGCACATAAGCGGGTTCCACCCGGTCGCACGAAAGTTCCGGCCCGCCACCCATGGGTTCATAAGTGCCGGTGCCGCCGGCGGGTGTGTAGATGCATCCGGCATTGCCAGAGGGCATGGTGAACTCGATCTGGCCCTGGTCGCTCTCCTCAAAGCTGACGGCAAGGGCAGGCGTGACGGAGGCAAGAAAGCCAAGGGCGAGAAGCGTTGAGCGGATCATGGCGTGTTCTCCGGTGTCAGGCGTTGAAGTTGCGACCAGACTGGGAGAATCCGCATGAACGAGGCTTGAACGCTTATTTCAACTCGATCTCGATGAAGGCATATTCGGTGTCGTTGGCGTTGATCACGTCATGCTCGACGCCTTCGCCGCGGAAATAGGGAACGCCCTTCTTCATCTCGGCAAAGCTGGTGCCGTTGGATGTCTCGAGCTTCACCTTTCCGTCCATCAAGGGCACCACGACATAATCATGGCCATGCTTGTGCCAGCCGGTGTTGGCGCCGGGCGCGAAACGCCATTCGGTGACGATCACCTTGTCATTGTCGATGAAGACGGTGGGTTTTGCGGTGCCGGTCATGATCTTGTTTCTCCCTGTCATGAGAGACCTAGCGCGACTTCCATTGGAAATCCAGCCAGACATGTTATATTATAACAATCATGCTGTTTCCCGAACTGCACCATAATCACACGAAATGCACCACCGATCTCCTGGACCGCGCCGAGCGGACCTGCGAGCGGCGAGGTTCCCGGCTCACCGCGCAGCGCAGGGACGTACTGGGGTGCGTAGCGCGCAGTCATTCTGCCGTGGGGGCCTATGACATTATCGAGCGCATGGCGGAGCAGGGCGCGAGGCCCGCACCAATTACCGTCTACCGCGCACTGGAATTCCTGCAGGCCCATGGGCTGGTCCACAAGATCGAAAGCCGCAATGCATTCGTAGCTTGCTCGCATGCCCATGAAGGCCAGCCTGCCGCCATGCTGATTTGCGAGATCTGCGGCACGGTGGCGGAACTCGATGCCGCCGAGATCTTCGCCGGGCTGAAAGCCGCAGCGGCGGCGCAGGGCTTCACCGGGCATCATGCGATTGTCGAAATGACGGGGCTTTGCTCCACCTGCGCGAGGGCAGCCTGATGCTGAAAGCCACGAATGCAATTCTCAGCGCGCGCGATGCCACGCTCGTGGTCGGCGGCCGCAAGATCCTCGACCGGGTGAACATTGATGTGCGGCCAAACGAGATCGTCACCGTCATCGGCCCTAATGGTGCCGGAAAATCCACGCTGGTGCGCTGCATGCTGGGGCTGCAGCCGCTGACGTCCGGCGAGATCGTGAGAGCAAAGGGCTTGCGCGTCGGCTACGTGCCGCAGCGCTTTCCGCTGATCCCCAATGTGCCGCTCGACGTGCGGCGGCTGTTGTCGCTAACGCTGAAACCCAGCGAGGAAGAAATCGACGCGGCCCTGATCGAAACCGGAATTCCGCACCTGAAGGATGCCACAGTGGCGCGGCTTTCAGGCGGTGAATTGCAGCGCGCGCTTCTTGCAAGGGCGCTGCTGCGGAAGCCCGATCTCCTGGTGCTGGACGAACCTGTGCAGGCGGTGGATTTCATGGGCGAGGCGCGCATGTATGAGCTGATCTCGGAGGTGAGGAAGCGCCATGGCTGCGGCATCCTGATGGTAAGCCACGATCTTCATATGGTGATGGCGGAGAGCGACCATGTGATCTGCCTCAACGGCCATGTGTGCTGCGAGGGCGGCCCCGTGAAGGTGCAGCAGGACCCGGAATTCGCAAAGCTCTTCGGCCCCTCCGCCGCGCGCATGATCGCGGCCTATACGCATCATCATGACCATGACCACGAGGGCCATGATCACCACCATGACCACAAGCATTGATGCCGATGCTTAATATCCTCGCCGAACCCTTCTTTCAGCGCGCGCTGCTCGCGGGGCTCGGCATCGCGCTTGTGGCGGGGCCAGTTGGCTGTTTCATCGTGCGCCAGCGTTTCGCCGAAATAGGCCATGCGCCGCCACACGATGAAGCAGCCGACCGGCCCCGCCACGAGCGCGATGCCAAG
>JBKJQU010000301.1:0-3317 GCA_046594995.1 Aestuariivirga sp. | reverse complement strand
TCGATGGCGACCATCGAGGCGCCGGCCATCGTCGCCGCCAAGGGCTGCGCGCCGCCCATGCCGCCCAGGCCTGCGGTCAGGAACCACTTGCCCTTGAGGCTGCCGCCGTAATGCTTGCGGCCGAGTTCGGCGAAGGTTTCGTACGTGCCCTGCACGATGCCCTGCGTGCCGATATAGATCCACGAGCCGGCCGTCATCTGGCCATACATCATGAGGCCCTTCTTATCGAGTTCGTTGAAATGGTCCCACGTGCCCCAGTGCGGCACGAGGTTGGAGTTGGCAATCAGGACGCGCGGCGCGTCCTTGTGGGTACGGAAAATGCCGACGGGTTTTCCGGACTGCACCAGCAGCGTCTCGTCATCCTCCAGTGAACGGAGGCTAGCGACGATCCGGTCATAGGCTTCCCAGTTCCGTGCGGCGCGCCCGATGCCGCCGTAGACGACAAGTTCTTCCGGCCGCTCGGCAACGCCCGGATCGAGATTGTTCATCAGCATGCGGAGCGGGGCCTCGGTCGCCCAAGACTTGGCTGACAAGGTGGTTCCGGTCGCGGCCTTGATGACGCGGGAATTGTCGCGGCGAGAATCCATGAACTTCTCCTATTGGGAAAGCGTGCCGTGCGCATTGGTGCGGTAGCGGCTGTAGAGGGCATAGCGGCTGGCGGGATAGGTGAGGGTGGCGACGGTTGCGACCTGCCCCCGGCTCCATGAGCGGCGGTGAAGCGCCAGGCACGGCTCCAGCGGGCCGATGCCCAGCAGGCGTTGCTGGTCGAATGTGGGAAGTGTCGCCTCAACCGTGTGTTCCAACTCATCGACAGGCGTTGCGGCCAGAAGATAGGCGGTGGGCGTGATGCGGGTGAAATCCTGGCCCAGGAAACCGGGGGCCACGGCGGCATTCACGTAGCGGTCTTCAAGCTGCACGGGCACACTGTTTTCTTCATGCACGATGATAATATGGAAGAGGCGGTCCAGCGTCTTCGCTTCGAATTCCTCGGCCAGGGCCGGATTGGCGGTGACTTCGACCTTTGAAACGACACGTGACGAATAGATGTGGCCGCGCTGTTCGATTTCATCCGCGATATTGCGAAGTTCGACAAGGCTTGAGCGTGCAGGCGCTTTCTGCACGAAGGTGCCGACGCCTGGCACGCGGGCAAGGAAGCCTTCCACCATCAGCTCGCGCAGCGCGCGGTTTGCCGTCATGCGGCTGATGCCGAAGCTTTCCACAAGCTCATTTTCAGACGGGACGCGCGCGCCCGGTGCCCATGCGCCGCTCCGGATGTTTTCCAGAATATGGTCCTTCACCCTGGCATAGAGCGGCTGGGCATCGGTCATGGGCCGCATCCCGGATACAGGAAAGAGCCCTCATCCCCCTGCCGGGACCTTCTCCCATGGCTTTGCCACGGGAGAAGGCGGTTCTGTTTGGGCCTTCCCCCGTCCGCAGGATGGGAGAAGGTGCACGAAGGGCGGATGAGGGCTCTAAACTGTCTCACAGCGCGCCCCGCACGATCTGGCCGTTGCGGATGACGGCGGACAGCGGATTGAACCCGATGGGATAGCTGAGATCGCCGGGGCGCTCCGCATCCCAGATGGCAAGGTCAGCCTTCATGCCTGGTGCGATGATGCCCCGATCCTTCAGACCGAGCGCGCGGGCGGCATTGGAGGTGACGCCCATGAGCGCCTCCTCGGGCGTGAGACCGAACAGCACGCAGGCCATGTTCATGGCGGTCAACAGCGAATTGACGGGTGATGAACCCGGATTGAGATCGGTCGCAATCGCGATGGGAACCTGATGGGCACGGAGAGCTGCGACTGGCGGCGCCTGCTTCTCGCGCAGATAGTAAAACGCGCCGGGCAGCAACACGGCGACCGTGCCGGACTTCGCGATGGCTTTGACGCCGTCTTCATCCAGATACTCGACATGATCAACCGACAGCGCGCCAAAGCGGGCGGCGAGAATGGCGCCACCAAGGTTGGAAAGCTGTTCGGCATGGAGCTTCACAGGCAGGCCCAGCACCTTCGCGGCCTCGAAGACCTGCTGGGTTTCCTCAACCGAAAAAGCGATGCCCTCGCAGAAGGCATCGACGGCATCGACAAGTCCTTCGGCATGAGCGGCGGGCAGGGCTTGCTCGCACACGAGTTTTACATAGCCAGCACGGTCGTCCTTGTATTCCGGCGGAAACGTGTGGGCGCCGAGGAAGGTCGTGATGACATCGACAGAGCGGTCTTTGCCCAGACGCTTTGCGACACGCAGCATCTTGAGTTCGGTTTCGACGTCAAGCCCGTAGCCGGACTTGATCTCGATCGTCGTGACGCCCTCTTGCATCAGGGTATCGAAACGGAGCAGCGAGGCCTTCGCCAGTTCGTGTTCATCGAGTTCGCGCGTGGCGCGCACGGTCGACATGATGCCGCCGCCTGCCTTGGCGATCTCAGTGTAAGGAACACCGGTAAGGCGCATCTCGAACTCGTTGGCACGGTTGCCGCCATAGACCAGATGCGTGTGGCAATCGATGAGGCCGGGGGTGACGAGCTTGCCCAGGCAATCGATCGCTTCACCATCTGGCGCCTCGCCGGCGGGCCCGACCCACGCGATCTTGCCGTCCTTGATCAGGATCGCGGCATCTTCGATGAGGCCGTAGCCAGCCTGCATCGTCGCGGCTTTGAGATGAGTGAGGAGCATATGAAATTCCACTTGTATAAGGTTGTATATACAGTATGGTTTTTCCCATGGGAAGCGCCAACTTTCACTTTGCTTCAGCCCTCACCTCAGAAGGCTGGAAAGAGAATGTCACGGTTGCAGTTGACGCAGCGGGGATGATATTGTCCGTCACGGCGGATTCGAAAGATGGTCATCATATCAAGGGGATCGCCATTCCCGCCATGCCGAATGTGCATTCCCACGCGCACCAGCGCTTCATGCTGGGGCTGGCGGAGCGGGCGGGGCCGGGGGCTGACAGTTTCTGGACATGGCGGGAGGCGATGTATGGCTTCGCGCTCAGGCTTTCGCCTGATGACCTCGAAGCGGTGGCGGCTCAAGCTTATGTCGAGATGCTGAAGAGCGGCTACTCGGTGGTGGGAGAATTCCAGTATTTGCATCACCAGCCGGATGGGTCTCCCTACGACAACCCGGCGGAAATGAACCTCCGGTGCCTCGCGGCGGCAGGCGAGGCCGGGATCGCGATCACGATCTTGCCGACACTCTATGCCTTCGGCGGATTCGGCGGTCTGCCGCCCGTCGAAGGTCAACGCCGCTTCATCAATGGGGCGGACGGGTTTTTAAGCATTTATCATCGGCTGCAGACCGAGCTGAAGGACCATCCGCTT
>JBKJQU010000381.1:0-3293 GCA_046594995.1 Aestuariivirga sp. | reverse complement strand
CACGCGGGAAGCGCGCGTGCCCGTGTAGGCTTCTATAACGGCCGGGTTTCTCTGCACGTTGGCAGGCGTGTCGTCGGCGATGAGGCGGCCGCGGTTGAGGACGACGACCCGGTCGCACAGCGACATGACAAACTTGAGATCGTGGTCGATCAACAGCAGGCCCAGGCCGCGTGCGAGTGGAAGGCCTTTGAGGCGCCGCGCCAGATCTTCTGTTTCTTCAGGGTTCATGCCCGCAGCGGGCTCGTCGAGGAGCAGGAAGTGCGGCTCTGAGGCGAGTGCGCGGGCGATCTCCAGTCTTCGCCTCGCGCCATAGGCAAGGCTGTCGGCCCGCTTTTGCCCGGCGCCCTTGATGCCGACGAAGGCAAGCTCGCGCTCTGCAGTGGCCAGGGCATCGCTCAGGCCAGCGCCTCTGGCCAGCGCGGCAATCGCGACATTCTCAGCGGCACTCAGCCCAGTGAAGAGCCGGATGTTCTGGAACGTCCGCGACACGCCGGCCCGGGAGACGGCGTGGGGTGAGAGCGCACCGATCTGCCGTTCGCCGATCGCCACTCCGCCGGAGGTGAGCGGATACAATCCGCTGATGACATTGACGAGCGTCGACTTTCCGGCCCCGTTGGGCCCGATCAGGCCGGTAACCCGCCCGCGCACAATGTCGAAACTCACATCGTCCACCGCCGTGAGGCCGGCGAAGGATTTTACCGCTTTCTCGATACGAAGCGGCTCCGTGCCCGCAGCGGCCTGCGCATCCGGCGCTTGCGGCAGGCGCGCCTTGCCGAACCAGCCTTGCGCAAATTCGACGTGACCCACCAGGCCTTCCGGCCGCAACCACAGCACCAGCAGCATCGCAAGGCTGACGCCGACAATCGGAACGCCGAAGATTTCCGGAATGTGGACCGGCCCTAGCGTGAAGCCTTGTTCAAACTCCTGCAGCACTTCCTGCAGCACCATGACAAGGCCGACGCCAACCACCGCCCCGGTCACCGTTCCCATGCCGCCGAGGATCAGCATCGCGACATATGTGAAGGCCATATGGAAATAGAAATCTTTCGGCGTGAAGGCGCCCAGCATATGTCCGTAGAGGGCGCCTGCGACCGCCGCGAGCCCGCCCGAAATCACCCAGGCCACATACCGCATGCGCTGCGGGCTGACGCCCACGGCCAGCGCCGCTGTCTCGTTGTCGCGCACTGCGCGCATCATCAGCCCATAGCGGCTGTCTTTGTAGAGTCTTGCAGCGAGGATGAAAAGACAGGCGAAGACGAGTGCCAGCGTAATGTCGGTCACCCGCGGCACGCCGTAGAAGGCCTGGTTGCCGCGCGTGAAATCGCGTGCAGCCGCGAGCACTGAATAGACGACGATGAGAAAGCCCAGTGTGGCGATCGCTGCGGATGCGCCATTGAGCCGCGCAATGGGCAATCCCGCCGCTGCGGCCAGGATCAGACCGGCGGCGAGAACGATCGCAAGCGCCAGCGGCACGGCCAGCTCATGGCCCGCCAGCCAGTCGGGTAGATTTGGCAACGCCGTGCGTTGCAAGGCAATCGGCATGGTGAACCATGCCGACACATATGCCCCAACCGCCATGAACGCGGTGTGTCCGAAGGATACGACGCCCGAACTGCCGCTGAAAATCTGGATGGCCAGGACAGCGCAAAGATTGACGCAATACAGCGTCATGAGCCGCTGGCCAGAGAGCCCCAACACGAGCGCAACCACAGCCGTAACGCCGCAGAGCAGAGCGGCAAGCGCTGCTGCTTCGAGGGCTGGCTTCAACAATGGGTGCAAACTCTTCACGTCGGCGCACTTCATCCCTGGCCGCTGCATGGCCGGTTAATGGCTTCAAATTTCAACAGAGCAATATTGCCATGTCAACAGAATTTCTGTATTCTCAAATTCCTCGTGAGGATGAAAACATTCATTCAGAGTCAGACGACATCAAGCCCGGAGTCATGTCTTGGACAGTTCTCAGCAGCTTCTGCGGGCGCAGGATCCGCGGCCCGTCGGCGAAGAGCGGCTGCATGGCGCCAGCCCATTTCTTCTGATTGCGGACCACGCCGGAAAAGCCGTGCCTGAGAGCTTGCTCGATCTCGGTGTTTCGACCGGGGATCTCAACCGCCACATCGGTATCGACATCGGCATCCATGGTGTCTCGCAGCGGCTCTCCGCGATGTTGGACGCTCCTTACATTTTTCAGCGCTACTCCCGTCTTGTCATCGACTGCAACCGCCCGCCTGGCCACCCGACATCTATCGCGCCACTGAGCGATGGAACATGCGTTCCCGGCAACGTCGAACTTGCCCCGGCGCAGGTACGGCTGCGCGAACAGGAAATTTTCTGGACTTATCAGCGTGCGATCGCCGGGCAGATTGCCCGGATGCGGCTGGCCGGCAAGGCGCCCGTTGTTATCGCCATGCACAGCTTCACGCCCCGGCACGGCGACTACCCGGCGCCCCGGCCCTGGCACATTGGCGTTCTCTTCAATCGCGACGATCGGTTGGCGCGGCCGCTCATCTCACTTCTTGAAGCAGAAGGCGATCTGACGGTTGGCGTCAACGAACCCTACGCGGTTGATGACAGCGGCGACTACGCTGTTCCGGTACATTGCGAAAAAGGTGGGCTGCTGCATGTCGAACTTGAGATCAGGCAGGACTTGATTGGCGGCGAGGAAGGCCAGTCCGCCTGGGCCGGGCGTCTTGCACGTCTGCTGCCCGAAGCGCTGCACGCCGTAGAAGCAGAAGCAATTTAAGCATGACGGTGCTGCAGGATTCCTTGCAACTGGCGCGGTCTTTACAGAGGCGCGAAACAGTAGGAGGTTGACTTGCGCTGGATGCCAGTTCAGCCGAGCGTCCCCCAAGATAATATCGCAAGCTCACACAAAACATTCTGAGTTCTTGAAAAAAATGGCGCGCCCGACAGGATTCGAACCCATGACCCCCAGATTCGTAGTCTGGTGCTCTATCCAGCTGAGCTACGGGCGCGCAACGAGGCGTTCTCTAGTCTGTCATCCCGCAAAAGGCAAGCCCTGAACGCCGTGGCCTTCGAAACTGGCGAGCCCTTGTCAACCGTTGCGGCAGTCTACACGTATCCATGCTTCAAATGTCGGAGCGGACCCCATGAATCGACGGACCATCCTGAAGCGCGGCCTGCTGGCGGCGCTGGGCATAGCCGGTGGCTTCATGGGCTGTGAAAGCCGGAGCAATAATGCCTCACTGAAGCGGCCGATTGGTTCGGCTGCGCCGGAGTAAAACTGCGGCAGTTAGAGTCCTTTGCCTGAGTCGGCAGAGGGCTGGGGATGAAGA
>JBKJQU010000274.1:0-16349 GCA_046594995.1 Aestuariivirga sp. | reverse complement strand
GTCTTCGCGCCGGGCGGAGCCGAGGCTGTCGACATCGCCATCAAGAGTGCACGCTATGCTACCAAGCGGCGCAAGGTGGTTTCGATCATCAAGGGCTATCACGGCCATTCAGGCCTGGCCGTCGCCACTGGCGATGAACGCTTCACCAAGATCTTTCTGGCCGACCAGCCCGACACTTTCACCCAGGTTCCATTCAACGACGTCGCCGCGATGGAGCAGGCGCTCAAGGGCAACGACGTCGCCGCACTGATCATGGAGACGATTCCCGCTACCTACGGTTTCCCGATGCCAAAAGACGGCTACCTCAACGCCTGCAAGGCGCTGTGCGAGAAATATGGCGCGATGTATATCGCGGACGAAGTACAGACCGGCCTGATGCGCACTGGGAAAATGTGGGGCTGGCAAGCCTACGGCGTTCAGCCCGACATCATGGTAACGGCGAAGGGCCTCTCCGGTGGTCTCTATCCCATCAGTGCCTGCCTCGTGAACGAGAAGGCAGGCGGCTGGCTGCATGAAGATGGAGCCGCACATATCTCGACTTCGGGCGGGGCCGAACTCGGCTGTGTCGTCGCCCACAAGGTGATCGAGATGCTGCTCCGCCCCGAACTCATTGCCAATGTGCAGACGGTGACGGACTTCATGTCCGAGAGCATGCAGGAGATGATCTCGCGGCATGGCGATCTCTTCACGGGCGTGCGCCAGAAAGGCGTGATCCTCGGGCTTGAATTCTCCAACCACCCGGAAGGCGCGATGTATGTATCGCGCGCGCTTTATGAGTATGGCGTGTGGGCGATCTTCTCGTCCCTCGACAAGCGCGTATTGCAATGGAAGCCCGGCGTGCTCCTTACGCAGGAGACCTGCCAGGACATCATGGATCGTTTCGATGCCGCAATGCCACGCGTGCGCGAATTGCTGCATCAGGCAAAGAAGGCCGCCTGAAGATGACCGAACCGCTCATCAAAGTTCCCGACGTCCAATTTGAACGCGCCAAGCTCATGCTCGATCGTGCCCGTTGGGCCGCATCGAAAATGCAGAAACTCGATCGAGTGAGCGTTCGTCGCATCCTCGATGCTGTGGCGAATGCAGGTCACGCCAAGGCACAGCATTATGCCGAATGGGCGGTGCGCGAGACCGGCATGGGCGTTGTTGAGCACAAGCGCATCAAGAACGAAGCCTGCTCCTTGGGACTGATCGAACTCTACGGTCATGAGGACTTCATTAGCCCGCGTATTGACGCAGCAAGGAAGATTGTTGAGTTGCCGCGGCCCGCGGGCGTGATCTTCGCGCTGATCCCCGTGACCAATCCTGTCGCGACGGTATTCTTCAAGACGATTGCGGCACTGATGACCAGGAACGCGATTATCCTGAGCCCTCATCCGCAGGCCAAGGCATGCTGCGCCGATGCGGCGCGCGTACTGGCGGAATCGGCAAAGGCCGCAGGAGCGCCGGACGGCGCGATTCAGGTGATAGATGAACCCAATATTCCGCTGCTTGAAAAACTGATGGCGGATGAGCGGGTCGATCTCATCGTGGCAACAGGTGGTCCCTCAGTCGTCAAGGCAGCGTATCGATCGGGCAATCCTGCATTCGGCGTTGGCCCCGGCAATGCTCCTGTGGTGGTGGATGAAACCGCCGACATCAAACTCGCGGCGAAGCGCATCGTCGCCTCGAAGAGTTTCGACAACTCCATACTCTGCACCAATGAATCAACCGTTCTGGCCTTCGCAACGATCGCCGACAGGCTGCTCGATGCGATGAAAGCCGAGAAGGCCCATATCTGTTCGCCAGACGAGACGGACAAGCTGCGGAAGCTGCTGTTCACCGAAACGGGCTTCAACATCGCCATGATCGGCAAGGACGCCAGTGTAATTGCGCGCGAGGCAGGCTTCAATGCGCCAGGTGCCAGGATCCTTGTGACACCCGTTACCCTCGTGCAGGTCGAAGAGAAGCTGGTGCGCGAAAAACTTTGCCCCGTGCTGGCTTTTGCGCGGGTGCAGACCATAGACCAGGCTATTTCCTGCGCGCGTTCCATGATGAGGAAATCCGGCAAGGGCCATTCCGCCGCGATCCATTCGAAGCACGAAACCAACATCATGGCCTTCGCAGCGGCCGTACCGGCCCTTCGGATCGCGGTCAACACTGGTTGCTCGCTGGGCGCGTCAGGCTATGAGACAAACCTCGGCCCCTCCATGACAATCGGCACAGGCTTCGCGGGCGGGTCATCCATAGGCGATAACCTTACGCCGCACCACCTGCTGCATTATGCGCGGATTGCCTACAACAAGGAGGCTAACGAAATATTTGGAAACTTCACAGGACTCGATCCTCTGAACTTGCCGAAGCGCGAAGCCTCGCCCGTTTCACTCGCTGTCGACAACTCCAACGACAGCGAACTGCGGAAGGAACTGCGACGGATCATTCTCGAGGAGCTTAAAGCGGTTCTGGCTGCTTGAATGTAAATGGCAACGCTGCGCTCATACATTTTCATCGACCAGCTGCAACCGCAGACCATGTGCTATCTAGGTGCGTGGATCAGGGGTTCGCTGCCGCGCACCAACATGGCAGCGCAGATCATCGAAGTGGCGCCGGGCCTCGACATCGAAGCTCTGACAGATGTCGCATTGAAAACGGCGGAAGTGCAGGCCGGCATCCTGGTGGTCGAACGGCAGTTCGGTTATCTTGAAATTCATTCGCGCGATGTAGCGGCCGTCAAAGCATCGGCTGAAGCTGTGCTCGATGCCATGGGGCTGTCTCCCGACAATGCGATGAAGCCGAAGATTCTCGCTTCGAAAATCGTGACTCGTATTGACCCTGGCCATGCGTTCCTGATCAACCGCAACAAGGGTGGATCGATGATCCTCGCCGGAGAGACACTCTTCGTGTTGGAAACCGAACCGGCAGCCTATGCGATACTCGCGGCCAATGCGGCAGAGAAAGCCGCGACCATAAAGATTGTCGACTATCGCATGATCGGGGCCACGGGCCGCCTCTATCTGTCAGGGACTGAATCAGAAGTACGCGCTGCCGCAACGGCTGCCGAAGAGTCGCTGGGGATTTGAAATGGCAGTGAACTCCGACATGAGCAACGAACTTCGCAGCATGGTGAGAGATGTGCTCCGTGACGTGATGGCAGACAGAACATTACCCGCAGGTTCCACGGCAACAGAGTCGGTCCGACTTTCCAGCGATCAGGATCTCGCAGCCTTTGTCGCACGCATCACCGATCCAGCGATGGCTGAAAAGATCAGGTCGGGAAAGCTTCGCTTCACGCTTGCGAGCCCAACATCGACGTCTTTTCCCACTTCAACGTCTCAAGTCGTGAGCGGCGTGATCACTGAGAAGAATATTGACAGGCTTTCGCCTCGAGGCACTCTCGTGCTGGGGCCGGGCGCCGTGCTTACCCCGCTGGCCCGCGACAAGGCGCGCCGGCTTGGCCTTAAAGTCGAAAGGACACGCTAGATGCTGAAGGCAACGGTCACGGGCCGCATCTGGTCCACCAAGAAAGTTTCGGAAGTGCCTGCAGGGTCAATTCTCGAAGTTCTCGTGGATGACTCAAATTCGCGGCTTCTCGCCTTCGATCCGCTGGGTTGCGGAGAAGGAGAAAAAGTCATTATCGCGACTGGATCGGTTGCCGCAAGCTGGTTCCCCGGAAAATCTCCGCCCATCGACGCGCTGATCATCGGCTCGATTGACGAAGCGGCAACCAAGAAATAATCAAGCATTCAACACGGAGGACACCATGAGCAACGCTATCGGAATGATCGAAACCAAGGGCTATGTCGCAGCAATGGCTGCCGCGGATGCCATGGTGAAGGCTGCGAACGTCACGATCGTGGGGCGTGAGCAGGTTGGAGACGGGCTCGTTGCCGTCATCATTAACGGCGACGTTGGCGCGGTCAAGGCGGCGACGGAAGCCGGCGCAGAAGTTGCGGGCCAGATCGGCACGCTGGTTTCGGTGCATGTGATTCCGCGGCCGCATGCCGATGTTTCAAAGCATTTCACGGCCGGCACGTCGAAGTAAGCTCGAGACACGCTGATGCCGACGCCACGCACGGCGGCAAAAGGCGAGCTGCGCGTATTCCTCAATGTGGAAAACCTGCAGCCGCAGTTCGCCGCCTATATGGGAACGCCGACAAGGGCGCGGGGATATCCTCCCTATGCAGGTCAGCACGCGCTCATCATCGAGGTCGCTCCCGGCCTTATGATCGAACGGGTGATGGATCTCGCATTGAAGGCGGACCCGGACCTTGAACCTGGCATTCTGTTTGTCGAGCGTCAGTTCGGCATTCTGGAAATCCACGGCAGCGATAGGGACAAGCTGATGGCCGCCGGCCGTGCCGTGCTGGAGGGCATGGCGCTGACCGAGGGTGACCAGCTTGCGCCGCGCATTCTCTTTACCGATGTTATCGAGAACATCGCAGATCAGCATGCAGTGATCATCAACCGCAACCGGCAGGCCTCGATGGTGATGCCCGGCGAGACTCTGCTCGTTTGCGAGATGGTGCCCGCACTCTATGCCGCCATTGCCGCCAACGAGGCCGAGAAGGTGGCACCTGGGCTGACCCTTGTCGATGTGCAGATGATCGGCGCGGCAGGGCGGCTTTACATGTCCGGCAAGACCGAAGATGTGGAACGGGGGCTTGCGGAGATCGAGCGGGTTCTGGCAGGAATCGAGGGACGCAAAGCCTGAAGGTGAACCGGTGACCGATTTCGATATGCTCCCCCATGAGGAGCAGCTTTCCATTCTGCTCGCCGTCGCCCGTAATTCCATGGCGCGTTACGATTTGCCGTCCGGTAGCCGCGTGGACATGCTGAACCTGTCGGAAAACGCCACTTACAAGGTGGAAGCGCCCAATGGCCGCCGCTGGGCACTGCGCATTCATCGCGACGGTTATCACTCGCGCACTGCAATCGCTTCCGAACTCGCATGGCTGATTGATCTACGGCAGACCAGCGTTGTTGCCACGCCGGTTCCGGTAAAGGGCCGCGATGGCGAGATCATTCAAGACGTAGAACATCCGAGCCTTCCCCGGCCGCGCCATGTGGTGCTTTCTGAATGGGAGACGGGCGTCGAGCCCGGGATTGGGGAGGATCTCTCCGAACCCTTCGAAATGCTTGGCGAAGTGACCGCCCGGATGCATGTTCATGCCCGACAGTGGAAACGGCCATCCTGGTTCACACGCTTGACGTGGGATTTCAACACGGCGCTGGGCGATGACAATCCTCACTGGGGCCGCTGGCGCGATGGCGTGGGCATGGATGCAGCGAAAAGGAAGCTCATCGGCCGCACCGTTGACCTCATTGGCAGCCGACTTGCCGCTTATGGCAAGGGGCCAGAGCGCTTTGGCCTTATCCATTGCGACTTGCGACTGGCCAACCTGCTGCTCGACGGCAAGACCGTGAAAGCGATCGATTTCGACGACTGCGGTTTTGGCTGGTATATGTATGACGCCGCGACGCCTGTTTCATTTTACGAGCATGAACCGCAAGTTCCGGGGCTGATCGAATCCTGGAAGAAGGGCTATCGCAAGGTGCTTGTGCTGCCCAAGGCCGACGAGGACGAGATCCCGACCTTCGTGATGCTACGCCGCATCTTGCTGGTCGCCTGGGTGGCGTCCCATATCGAAGCGGAGTTCCCGAAGTCCCTCGGTGCAGGATTCACCGAGGGAACTGTGGGTTTATGCGAGGACTATCTGCGGAAGTTTTCCTAGGCCTGCGCAAGGGCGTCGAGGCTTTCCGGGAGAATCTGGCCGCCATCCACGATGATGGTTTGGCCCGTCACGTAGTTCGCTTCCTTCGAGGCGAAATAGAGCGCGGCATAGCCAATATCTTCCACCTGCCCCAACTTCTTCAACGGCACTGAAGCCGCCATCGACTTCTGGTATTCCTCACCCATGCCAGCGAGGCCTTCGGTGACGATATTGCCCGGCATCACGGCGTTAACGGTGATGCCGTACTTCGCGAGTTCGATGCAAGCTGTTCGCATGAAACCCAGCTGGCCGGCCTTGGTTGCTCCATAATGCGTCCAGCCGGGGAAACCGGTGACGGGTCCGGTGATGGAAGACGTAATCACGATGCGGCCCTGGTTGGAATTCTTGAGATAAGGGATCGCCGCTTTTACCGAATGGAAAGTGCCTTTCAGGTTGGTGTCCACCACTTCGTCCCACTGGTCGCCCGTCATCTCCTCAAGTTTCGCTGGCGGGAAAATTCCGGCATTGGCGCACAGCACATCGAGGCCACCATTCCTGTCGGCAACGGCCTTCAGTACGCTTTCTATGCTGGCGAGCGATGTGACGTCACCTCCAATACCAAAGGCGCCGTGGCCGATTTCCTTCGCGGCGGCTTCGGCCTGATCTGCATGGCGCGACATGATGGCAACCTTTGCGCCTGCATCCGCAAAGACGCGCGCGATGCCCTTGCCGATTCCCTTTGAGCCGCCTGTAACGAGCACCGAACGGCCTTTCAGCGATTGCGTCATGAACTTTCTCCCATTCTATAGCGAATTATTCGACGGCTCTTGCGCGGCGCATCGCCAGGATGGCACCATAGCCGCCGATCAATAAAATTGCCGCGCCGACGGTTGATACCGTCCCAAGTACCGGTACGCCGGGCGTATAGCCTGCCACCATCTTGGCGTAGAGAAACTCAGGCACTGTTGTATCGGCACCTGTGGTGAAAAGCGAAAGCGGAAAATTGCCCCATGACAGCAGAAAGGCAAACAACGCTCCCGAGAAAAGGCCGGGAAACAGCACCGGCAGAGTAACCTCCCTCAACACCTGCCAGCGCGTTGCGCCGAGGTCGAAGGCCGCCTCTTCCAATGCGGGGTCAAAACTGTAGACCTGGATCGAGATGACGAGCGTCACCACCGGAATGATCCAGACAAGGTGGGCAAAAACTGCCGTTTGCCATGACAACTTGAGACCAAGTGTGTTGAACCACAGAAGCAATGCCAGACCCAGAACCGACTGGGGAAAGAAAATCGGCAGCAGAATGAGTTTCTGGTAGAGCGACCTGCCCTTCCAGTCATAGCGCGCGAAGGCAAGAGCTCCGAAGAAGGCGACTGTCACGGCAATGACGGTCACACAGAGCGCGATCGAAACTGATGTTGACAGCAGCTGACGTATCTCGATCGAATTGAAGGTTTTTTGCCACCAGTCCAAGCCCCACTTGTTGATGGGGAACTGAAAATAACGGCTGGCCGTCAGCGAGGCGAGCGTGATGCAAACTGTCGGCACATAAAGGAAGATCAGAACGGCAAGCGTCCAAACCCTGATGAGCGAATGCCGGACTCTCTGGCCGCGGGTTTCCATGTGGCTATCTCCGCCCCAGGAAACTGTCTAGATCGAAGCGGCGCAAGGCTAGCAGAACCAGCGCTCCGACAACCAGCATCAGCAGCACGGAGAGTGCAGCGCCCAAAGGCCAGTTCTGCGAATAGGTGAAGGCAATCTCGATATCATGCGTAATGGGAATGACGCGCTGGCCACCGAGCACCTTGGCCTCAGCGATGGCGCCAATCGCCAGCACGAAGGTGAGCAAAAAGCCGATCACGATGCCTGGCATTGAAAGCGGCAACTCCACTTCCCTGAACACCTGCCAACGCGATGCACCGAGATCAAAGGCGGCATCGCGCGTTTCGTTCGGCACCATAGAGATGCCAAGCGTCATCGGGAACAGCATGAAGGGCAGATAGACATAGACCATGCCGAGGATGATGGCGGGAAGAGAGAATAGCATGCTTTCCATCTGCAACCCGAACACGGATTTCAATGTTCCAAGCAGCACGCCATTCTTGATGAGAAACAGCACCCAGCCGTAAAGCCTTATGTTTTCGGAGACGAAGAGCGGAATAGTGAAAAGGAGCGTGAGCAGCGTCGCCCACTTGCCGAAGACACGCACAAGGCCATAGGCGACGGGATAGCAGATGAGTGCCAGCAGCGTGACGGCGATTACTGCGAGCGAGAGAGACCATAGAAACGAGATATAGTTCGTGCTCTGGAAGATGTTCGAATAGTTCTCTAGCGTCGGCACGCCGCCGAAGGAGAAACTGCGCGCGGGCATGAAGCTGAACCAGATAACTGCCAGCAGCGGCGCCGCGAATCCAATGAGCAGGAACAGCACGACAGGTATGGCAGATTTTCCGCCTTGGCTCAGATTCATCGGCTTCAATCGGTCACCAGGATTGCATCGTTCGCGTCCCATCCGATGATCACGTCATCGTCGAGCATTCCTGTGAAAGCCTGCTGGCGAAGCTTTTCCACCGCGAAGACACTATCGCCCACGCGGACCTGATACTGTATGCGCGAACCCAGCACATATTCATTATAGAGGCGGCCCGAAACGGAATTGTCAGCCTCTGACACCTTGCCCAGAAAACGCAGGAACTCCGGCCTGATGACAAGATGGCCTTCGATGAAGCCCTGAGGGATCGGCGGCGGCTTCAACTTCGCGCCCGTCAGTGTGCAACGGAGCGTCCCATCCTGGCCGAGTGACACCGCAAGCACATTCACGTCGCCCACGAATTCAGAGACAAAACGTGTGTTGGGGGAAGAATATATCTGGTGCGGAGTGCCGACTTGCACCAGTTTGCCAGCGCGCATTACGCCGATGCGGTCGCTCATCACCATGGCCTCTTCGAGCGAATGCGTGATGTAGACGAAAGTCTTCTTCGTTTCGCGATGGATGTCCTTCAATTCCTTTTCAAGCGTCTTGCGGAGCTTGTAGTCAATTGCCGAAAGCGGTTCGTCGAAGAATAGGATCTGCGGATCGTAGGCCAGCGCGCGGGCGAGTGCGACGCGCTGCCTTTCGCCGCCCGAACACTTCAGGACGTTCTTTGCATAATAAGATTGTGGCAAACGAAGAAGGTCCATCAGTTGCAGCGCACGGACCTTGCGGCTCTCGGGCGCTTCGCCCCTGATCTTCAACGGGAACTCGATATTCTGGCCGACCGTGCGATGCGGGAACAACGCAAGCGACTGGAATACCATGCAGGTGGGCCGCTTGTTTGCAGGAAGATCGTTGATGCGATCCCCGCGCAACAGAATGTCGCCACTCGTTGGCGTGTCCATACCCGCCAGCATGCGAAGCATCGTCGTCTTGCCCGAGCCCGATGGACCAACGATCGTGAAAAACTCACCCTCCGCGATGTCTAAGTCAATCGAATCGACGGCAGCGTGATGTCCGAACATCTTGCGGACCGACTTCAATGACAGGATGGGCGAGGCATCGGGCATGCGTTTTTCGTTCTCTTATTCAACGTGCAACCCCTGCGAAGTGCCCGCAGGGGTCGCCAATTTTGCGATTGCGATCAGCCGGCCGAGGCTTCGCGCTTGGCTGCCGACATGATGTCGAGCAACTTGTCGTAGTCCGGAACGATGTCGTATTCCGCGCAGCGTGACATTTCCTCTCCGAGACTGTCCCACTGGATCGCGTCGAGCTCTTCCGGGGTGAACAGCTTGAAGCAATCGGGATCGCCCATCTGCGCCACCGGGTTGAAGGTGCCTTCCGCGAAGGCCACGGTGTGGGCAACATCGGGAGCTTGCACATATTCAAGGAAGTCTGCCGCCAAAGGCGAAAGTTCGGGGTTGTTCACCGTCGAGGTGATCTCGATCCAGGCAATGCCGCCCTTGCCACCGGCCATCGGACCGGACTTTGGCGTGATCCCACGGATTTCCGGATGGCCGTCAGCGCGGGCTGGCGATGCGGAATAGGTGCCGCCCGTCATGTGGAAGTCAATCTCGCCCGCAATGAGCGACTGGTTCATGGTTGCGATATCGCCGACCACCTTGGCGCCCTTGAACACGCGCTTGGCAGTTTCGGTGAACTTCGCAACCTCATCATCGGTGTGGACCTTGAAGGGATCGAAGCCGGCAATAAGGCAGATGTTGAAGACGTTCCAATCATCCGACTCGAGGATGCCATACTTGCCGGCGTTGGCCGGATCGTTCCACAGGTTCCAGCCCTGATCTTCCGCGGCGGCGCGACTGATCTTGTCGGTATTGACGACATAGCTGTAGGGTCCAAAGCGCTGGGCCATGCCGAGGAGATCTGCACCCGCATCGTCCATCGCCCACTTATAGGGCGCCTTGAAGTCCGGCATCATCTTGTCGAAGTAGGGCTCGAATCGCGCACGGTCCAGCGGCTTGATCAGTTTCTCCGGATGCATGACCATGCGGGCCCAAGGATTGTTGACGTTGATCAGGTCCCACACATTCGTTTCGCCCGCGCGCAGCCGGTTGATCATCGTCGGGTCGTTGGTGAGCGACTCGGCCTTGACCGTCGCGTCCTTTGCAGTCCGGAACGGGTCGAGCACCTGGGCCGAGTTGTAGCCTTCCCAGCACAGAATGTTGAGTTCCTTTTCGCGCGCTGCGAAGGCTTGTCCCGGCATCACGCTGCTGGCACCTGCAAAGGCCGCGGCCCACAAGGCCGATTGCTGCATGAAGTTGCGGCGTGAAATCCTGCTTCCGTTCGCCATGTCTCACTCCCTGATGTTTTATTGGTGTGCCTTCCTGTTGGAAGTCCCACATCGAATTCAGCACTAAAATTTCATCTGAGTAAAGAGTGATTATGCTGGCAGTGGTCAGTTCAGCCCTGTAATTTGCAGAAGTTCGTCTGACGACATGACAGTAGATCATGTTGATGATCTCGAGCTCCTTCGCGTGATGGTCGTCATTCGCAGCGGCGCAACAGTCCTCCAGCACAATGACGCCGTAGCTTTCATCCGCCAGGCTGCGCACTGTTGATGAGACGCACTGGTCCGTAAAGATGCCGCAACAGATCACGGTCTTTATCCCGAGATTTGTAGGATCAGCCGCAAATTCGTGCCCGTCAGTGCTGAATCTGTAGTCTTCGTGACCACGATTTCATCATTGATCGGCTCTCGGGCCACACCATCTGGGACGGCGTTTCCTCCTTCGGAAGAAGCAGGTTGTTCCAGCCCGGCATTTTCTGGGACAGAGAACGGTCGCGCCCATCCTTTGTGTGGCAGGGAATTCGCGCGAAGAGGCATTCAATTCCGTCGCGGCGCGCGAAGTCCAACATTTTTGCTGTGTTCGGAATGACCGACCTTCCCATGCGGTCATGAATGGCGTCCACAGATATGGCGGCGTTGCTCTTCCGGAGAGAGCCTGGAGCGATCCGGCCGTTTCAAGTAGGTGTTCTAAACATCGATAACGAGAAGTGCCGTCTCCTTTGGTTTGACGTCCGGGTCGTCAGGTTCGGGTGCACTTTCATAATACAGCGAGCGTTACGACGTCCTCCAACTTATGACGTTCCTCAGAAACGATAGGTGTAAAGGCCGCGCTGTTCATAAGTCTCTGCCGCCTCCTCGACGAAGGACGCAATGCGCGTGGCACCATGGATGTTGCGAAGTGTTGCCGCCGCGTCCAGTAGCTGATGTTTCGATGTGGCGCGGCCGGGGCGCAGCAGTTCATAGACTTCCATGATGAAATCCTGCGGCACGTCGACCAGTTCAGCGGCGCGCTCGAAATTCAGCGCCAAGGTGCGGCGGCCGGCATCGCGCGATATCTCCGCCTGAGCATTCAATGCGTCAGGCGTAATTCCAAGATCCTCCATACTTACCTCGCCCGCAAGCACTGCATCTAGGGTTATTTCGCTCAGCCGTTTACCGCGCTTTCCGGCGACTGCCTCAGGCTGGGTCTCGGCGAGCGGGTAGTCAGCACGGGTGCGGCTCATGACTTCGCTCCCATAAATGTCACCTCGACAAGTTCCGGCGGAGCACCTTCTTCCGTCAATCCGGTTTCGATCGCATAGATCATGGCAGTCCGCGCGTGATAGCGGGAGCCCATTGCCTCGCCCCGTTGCGGCACCACAACAGGCTCAGGCATTTCGCCGAGCGCGTAGGCGGCGGCATTGGCGCCGAGCCGGCGATAGTGCTCAATCATGGTGATCGGAGCATTGGAGAAGAGTTCGAGATTGTTGTGTGGAAGTCTGCCGCGCTGGTGGATGACGGCGGTACCCTTGGCCTGAATCCCAATACCCACGCCGGACCCGGCGATACGTGCCGCCGACAAGCCCAGGAAAGAGGTGTCCGCCGTATGCCGGAACCGGACCACACGCGGATTGAGCCCACGTTTACGGATCGCGTCCAGCATGACCGACAGCACTTCGGACAGCCGATGACCCGCCGTGCTCTGAAACAGCTTCAAGCCAAACGCAGGGCTGATGCCGATAACGACATCTCGCGAGTCGTCCGACTCGCCGGCGGTCCCAGCACTGCGATAGCGGATGCGGCGGGATTCATCCTTCTCGTGCATCGCCTCAGATCGCAGGACCTCCTTCTGGTCCAGCACATCCCGGATCGCATTGATCTCCTGGCGCCGTTCTTCCGAAACGCGATAACCGGAACCGGGCCCAAGGTAGTCATTTGGATCGTTTACGGCGCTGATAATGCGCCCGTTGCGGATCATGGCTGAGGTCTGCAGATAGTCACCCGAGACGCGCAGCTTCACGACATTGAGCAGATTTTCCGCTTCCTCACGGAAACCGCGGTTGGCCAAGGCTTTGATGGCATCGACCACAGTGATGCCCCGTTCCTTTATTGCCGCACTGATGAAGCTCACATCACGCGGCATGAAGCTTCGGGTATCATCGGAACCTGAAGCAACCGTCACGCTCTGCTTCATATCCTGAGTTGGAGCTGCGAGGCCAAGTTCCTCGAATACCGCCGAGACGGCCTCGACAGCGCGGCTCCGAAGATCGAGCGCGCGTTCCTCCGGCAAGGGTGTTAGGCCGCCATCGGCCTCGAAGTCGCGTTGTAGGACGAGATAATCTTCAAGCTCCTCGCCATTCAGCAAGGATGGATTGAATGAGTTGTCGTATTTGAGAATTGAACCGAAACCAGAGCAGATGAGATCGGAACCCGCAATAAGATATGGCAGGATCTTGGCGCCGACGCGGATTTCGGACTCGGTCGAGCGCGCGTCGTTGCCTGACGCACATTCAAGATCAAGCCAGACGGCAATGAGATTTTCAGCCATCAGTTCGCGTACGCCGCCGGGGATCGTCGCGGTCAAAGGTGCGCCATCAATACCGCCGTTTTGCGTACCCTGAACGCCCATGCCGCGTTGCAGGCAGAGGCAGCGCGCCTCGAGATACAGAAGCGACTTTGACTCGTGAAATCCCATCAGCAGTTCGGAGCCAGCGCCACTGGTGCAGCGCATCTTGATGCCGCGCGAAGCATAGGCAGCGGCGAGGAACGCCTTGGACCATGGAGTGTCATCGCCGTCGATGAATGTCTTCTCGGTGCCATAGACCGACACCGTTTCGGCATAGGACGTGAAACCCGCCATGCCGATGAGCAGTTCTTCCGCCTCCTCGCTTGCACATTGAAACAACGTGCCCCAACGTCCCACGGCACTGCCGACAGCGCAGGCGAGCGCATTCGACCATGCATTCCTTGAGACCCGCATCGTCGTCTCGATCTCATCGAAGCCAAAGGCCACGGCTGTTGCCGCATCAGCAGCCAGCTGCAGCGGATCATCCTTGGCATTGGTTACATGCGCCTGGTTGCCCGGCGTCTTCCGCGCCCGCATTTTCGAATACGCAAAAGCGATCTCGAGCGCATTGAGGTGAGATACGACTTCAGCCAGTTTCGCCGGTGTCATGCCATGTGCGAGCCGCACGAGCTCAGTGCGCGGCACATTCATGTCCACCAGCATGCGCGCCACAAGTTTCGAATCAAGCGCCATCGCTTCAGGCGCGATACCGACATCGATGTGGTGGCGCGCGATGAAACGGTCAATCATGTCGAAATCGTGTTCCAACACTCCATCGAGCGCTACAACTCTCCCATGACTGATGCTGACGCCCGGCTTTGGATCCGCAGGACTCGAGAAAGCTGAAAAACCATTTGCGGTGTCCTCTGCGGCGAATTTGTCCAGCCGCAGTGGCCGCTCATCCCAATCGGCGTAGCGTTTCCAACGATTTGAGGTGGCTTCCATAGCGTAGCTCCCAGATAGGTGGATCAGCCTATTGGACTCTGCAACTCCATACAACAGGTGCGGCGACAGTCTTTCAACCGGGATTTGCTTGACCCTTCTCCATCAATCACCCAAACCGGAACAGGGATGGCTAATTTGCAAACGAGGCTGGTGGAGATAAGTCCTCGGGGAAAAGCGATACCAGCAGGATCGATAAGAGCGGGCAAAGCGCAACCTCAAAGTCGAGGGGCTATGAAAGTTCAGGCAATCCGAAAGCTTCGGGTGGCCTGCTCAATCCCGGCAAGGGCAACAAGCACAACCCTTCCTGATCGATTGAGGGAGCAGCGCTGCTGTTCCTGAACGTGCCAATGGCCGTTGCTGCCAAATATGCTTTTGGCAGCAGCGGCACACCGCAAGGCGACCGCCCTTTATCCGATCGCTGCCCGCTGCAGGACAAGGAACAGATTGCGTCATTATTACCGAAATCTCTCGCACCGGCATTAACGTGCCATTCATCAGGCGCACGCTGTTTGGTTGACGGTTTCCTAAGAAAAACACAAACCAGACACGGGGATACTTAATCAGACAACAAAGGTGCGTAATGAAAAGACATGAAATTCTTGCAGCAATTGCGGCGGCCGCAGGTCTCACGCTTGCAACCACAGCGCAGGCCGGGTTGCCGACCAGCCTCACGCAGTCCCTGCCCGTGGTCAACTCGATGGTGGCGCTGCAATCACAGGTCGGTCAGGATTCCGATCTTGCTCTCTCACAGATGATCCATCTCGCCAAGGCCAAAGGCGGCAAGTCGTCGAAGAGTGAGAAGTCCTCGAAGGGCGGCAAGTCGGCCAAGACCGAGAAGGCCTCGAAAGCGCAGGGCTATAGCAAGTCCGGCAACCCCAAGGCTTCGGGCGGACCGAGCAACCCAGGCAAGGGTAACAAGCACAATCCTTCGTAAAACCTTCCGGAGCGGTGGTGTGGCTGCTCCGGGCAAGGTTCAGATACTCTAACCCTCTAGACGCCGCTGCTGCAGGACAAAAACAAACCCGCAGCAGTGGCACCAGATCTACGGCGGTGGGCATGAATTTGCGCAAGACAAAACCTATGAAATTGACAGACTTCGACATCGTGATTGCAGGAGATTTGTCAGTTGCAAGCAACACCGGCCTGCGTGTGCGCGGTGAGGCTGACGCTGCCGGCGCTGCGGGTTATCGAACTGGACTCCTTCACTTGCCCCAAGAGGGTCAGCAGACAGCGATTTGCCCTGAGGTACAGAACAGCGCGAGGCAGCCAGGTGTCGAAATCGTCGATCCTGAAGCCTCGATATCAACGCGACTGATCATCATTCATCCGAACAGCTCGTGGAATAATGCATTTGAGCAGACTGCACGCATCCGCGCAAAATGCGGCGTCATTGTTGCAGGAGAGGCAGCGGATACAGTTGCACTGCCCCGTTCGTTTTCAGTATTTCCGCCCAACGCGGGCACTGGCGATCGCCGCGAATGCTGGCCATTGGTCACGTCTGCTTCAGTCGCGACCGCAAGTTTCGCCAAGATGCCGAAAAACAGGATCGGGGTCATCGTTCCGGCAGACTGGCCAGGCGTTACAGAGCGAATTGCCATCACACTTCCCCCGGATGCTTCAGTCGAGCTCGTTCTCTGGAATTCCCGGGCAGCCAAGCCGCAGGCATTAAAGGCGTTGGACGCATGGAGCGTCTACAACGGCAATGACACGTCTCTCGACTGGTTTATCGATCGGATCGACGCCCTCGTTTGCTTCGAAAAGCCGGGCTCCTCCGCAACTCCAGATATGATTATTGCGGAGGCCATTGCTGCGGGAAAACCTGCCCTGCTGCCCGCCTCGCTTCAGCAACACTATGGACAGGCCGCCGTTTATGCGGATACAGATCAGGTCATGGCATCTGCGCTTGCACTCATCGCAGATGAAACCGCGCTGCGGAAAACACGATCAGCCGCGAAGCGCTTTACTGCAAAGGCATCCCCAGCCAAGTTTCTGAACCGCCTGAAAACACTTGTTGGTGCGGCACCGCGGCGGAAGCCCATGCCAGCCCGTTCGCGCAGGGGCAAAGAACCACCGCGTGTATTGTTCATTCCCAAGGGAGGCGTCGGTCTGGGGCATGTTGCCCGCAGCCTAGCGGTCGCCAGGCATGCCGGATCCAGCTACCAGCCTGTGTTCGTCACGCTCGCGGAGTCGGCAGCGCTGGTAAAGGGCTTCGGGATCCATGCCGAATATATACCTTCTGCTGCCTATGCCGGGCAACGGTCTGCAGACTGGGAGCCATGGTTCCAAACCGAGCTTGAGGAACTGATCGAGTCCTATGATGCGAAGGCGATTGTTTTTGATGGCAGCGATCCGCCGGATGCTCTCTTCCGCGCCGCCGCAGCGCGCGGGCGC
>JBKJQU010000095.1:0-3069 GCA_046594995.1 Aestuariivirga sp. | reverse complement strand
ACCGCCGATGATGCAGGCTTTCATGTATTCGGGCGTGCCGAAAGCCGGTGCGCCGGATTTCATGTCGACGTTGGAGGTAAAGCCACCATAGACAAAGGGCGCTCCGGGCTTTGTCAGCTGGGATAGCGTCAGCCCACAAAGCGCCTCGGCATTCTGCTGCACGATCGCGCCCGCAATTGTCACAGGCGCCATCGCGCCCAGCAACGTGAAGGGTGTCACCACCGATATCTGGTTGAGCCGCGCCATTTCGATGATGCCCATCGCCATGGGCGTGTCGAGCTTCAGCGGCGAGTTGGTATTGATCACGGTGTAGGCGGAGGGCTCTCTCAAAAGCTGCTCATGGCTGACGCCGCGCGCCAGGCGGATGATTTCCAACCCGTCGAATAACCGGGCGCGGCCCGTCGCATAGATGAAAGGCACCTTGTCGGAATAGAGCATCTTGTTGCGCGTGATGTGCAGATGCCGGATCGAGGCATGAACGTCGAGCGCATCGACCGAGGCTCCGCCGGCCGTATGCACCGTGTTGAAGAATTGCGAGAGCTTCACGAAATTGCCGGCATCCTCTAGCGTGCCGGGGCGCCTGCCACGGTCGAGGTCGGAGCAGTTCGGCGGGCCACCGACGGGCGCGAAAGCGATCCACTTGCCACCGATCTGAAGATTGTGCGCCGGGTTCCGGGCATGAAAGGTAAACTCCGAGGGCGGCGTCTCCAGTGCCTCCTCGACGATGTCGCGACCGATCCGGACACGTTCACCCGTCACGCTCGCGCCGGCTTTCGCAAAAATATCGCGCGCCTCGGGCAACAGAATGTCCATGCCGAGTTCCTCCAGCACCTTCAGCGATTGCCGGTGGATGGTCTCGATCTGGGCATCCGACATGACACGCGAGGGTTCGAGCGTCAGCTGCGGCTGGCGGAATGGGAGTTGCTGGATTGGCGTATGCGCGGCATCGGCACGGCGGCCCCGGCGAACGACTTTCATTTCGACATCCCCGCAAAGGCGACGGCGATGGCCGCACCGACAATTGCATTGTGTTTCGCAAGCGCGATGTTGGCGGCTAACGATCGGCCCGCTGTCACGGTGGCAATCTCGGCCAGAAGGAAGGGCGTTAAATCCTTGCCGACGATACCTTTGGCATCGGCCCTGGCGACCGCAGCTTCGATCACGGGGGCAATTTCCTGCGCTGGAATCTCGAAGGCTTCGGGAATGGGATTTGCCACCACCACGCCACCCTTTAGGTCCATCGCCCATTTCGCACGCATCAGCAGTGCCAGTTCCATGGCATTGTCACAGCGCATTGGAACGGCGTGGCCGCTGATGCGAGAGTAAAAAGCCGGAAATTCGTCGGTGCCATAGCCCACGACAGGCACGCCCAGCGTTTCAAGCGTTTCAAGCGTCAGCGCTAGGTCGAGGATCGCCTTGGCGCCTGCTGTCACCACGGCTACGTTGCTGGTTCCAAATTCCGTCATGTCAGCAGAGATATCGAAGGTCTTCTCAGCGCCGCGATGAACGCCGCCGATGCCGCCCGTCGCGAAGACATGTATACCCGCCATCGCCGCCAGCCGCATGGTCGAGGCGACCGTCGTCGCACCATCGAGTTTGCTTGCCACTACGTAAGGAAGATCGCGCACTGAGACCTTACGAATTATACGGCCCTCGCGGCCGAGATAATCCAGTTCATCGGTGGTGAGGCCGATCTTCACCTCGCCGCCGAGGATAGCGATGGTTGCGGGCACGGCTCCGCCATCACGCACGAGATTCTCAACCTCGCGCGCAGTCTCGGCGTTTTGCGGATACGGCATGCCATGCGCAATGATCGTGGATTCGAGCGCCACCACGGCACTGCCCTTGTCAAGTGCCGCGCGAACATCTGCGGTGAAAGTCAGCCTGAAGGGCACGTGAAGTCCTCATGATAATTTCGCGAGGCGCATGACCGCATCACGGTTCAGCGATGATGCGGCAGACTCGCGCGTGGAAAGCTTTATCGAAGCCGCAGCTTGCCCCAGCCGCGCGGCATCTGCCAGCGTCAATCCTTCGAGCAGACCAAACACCAGACCCGCAACAGAGGCATCGCCAGCGCCCGTAACGTCAGCAATGGCATCAGCGTGGATCGAGGGCAATTCCCTGAGGCCGGAGACTGACGATACCAAAACACCATGCCCGCCGCGGTGGAGCACGACATTTTCAAAACCCATCGTGTGAAGCCTTGCAATGGCCTTCTGCTCGTCTCTATCGCCCGTCATCGCCTCGATCTGCTGGCGGTTTGGAGTTATGGCGAACACAGGTGCCATGCGCTGAAACGACAGAAGCTTCCTTGCCTTGGGAACCGACACCGGCTCGATCAAGAGACGTACATTCGCTTCGGCACTAAAGCGGCAGAGCCACTCGAGGCAATCCTCCCGGACATTGCAATCCACCACCAGCATATCTGCCGAACGCAAACTCCGGGATGCCGCTTCGAGATGCGCGACGGCCAGTGACTCGATCGCACGCATATCGTTGATGGCACTTATCAACTCGCCCTTCCGGTCAAGCACGACAAGATAGGTTCCCGTCGCATCGTTTCCGGTGATTGAAAGCGAGAGATCGACTTGGGCGGTCTTACAGGCATCGCGCACCAGGCAGCCATTGGAGTCATCACCCAGCACGGTCAGCAACGAGACTTGAAGGCCGAGCCGGGCGAGGTTCTCCGCGATGTTCCGCCCCACGCCACCCACCGAGACGATCACATCACCGGGGTTCGACGTGCCGCCGATGAAGGCGCCACTGGACCGGCCCTTTATGTCGACATTGGCACCACCGATGACGATGACCTTCGCCATGATCAATCAGAAGTCCGTCGGCGCCCCGCCCTCTGACTTTCGCCTGTCGACAAAGGCGTTGAGTTCGTCGCGCGTCGCGGCGTCAATGGCAGGTTCCTGATAATCCGCCAGTGCCTGCTTGTAGACGGCATTGGCCTTCTGCCAGGCTTCGGGCTTTCCAGCCGCCAGCCATTGCTGATTGTTCCGCCAATCGGAAACGATGGGCGCATAGAAGGCATCCGAATATCGGGACAACGTATGCTGCGCGCCG
>JBKJQU010000014.1:0-2824 GCA_046594995.1 Aestuariivirga sp. | reverse complement strand
TTCAGAAATGGTAATTTTCAAGCGCATCGCATCGACGCTCAAGGCTTTTGCCGCGAACCAGAAGGGCACCACCGCCGTGACCTTCGCGTTGAGCATCGTGCCGCTGCTTCTCGCTGGCGGCGCCGCCATCGACTATGTCCGCTACGCCAATGCCGAGACGAAGCTTCAGGCTGCGCTCGACAGCGGCGCGCTTGCGATTGCGGCCTCGTCCAATCTGCCGGACAGCCAGCGCAACAAGGCCGGCAAGGCCGCATTCGAAAACAATCTCCAGTCCGCCAGGATCGACCTCGGCGCCGTGTCCTCTTCATTCAAGGTGAAGGGAACGCAGGTGTCAGCCGAGGCCACGCTCGCGCTGCCCGCAGGGCTGATGACGCTGGCCGGGCTCTCGGAAATGGAGATCGCGGTTGAAACCCAGATCAACATGCCGGAAGTGAAGAAGGCCGAAATCGCGCTGGTGCTCGACTACTCAGGCTCGATGATGGAAGTCTCCGGCGGCGAAGTGAAATACGTCGCCATGAAGAACGCCGCGAAGAAACTGATCGCGGACCTTGAAGCGGCCAACCCCAAGAAGGTGAAGATCGGCCTCGTGCCCTTCTCGCACCACGTCTACGTGACGCTTCCCGAAAAATACATCGTTGGCATGACCGGCACCGGCACATGGACAGGCTGCACGCAGGACCGCCGCTATCCTTACAATCTCACCGGCGCGACGCCCGCCGCGACCAACAATGACACGAAATGGGGGCATGCCTTTGCGAAGGTTCACGCCAGCGATGGCTGCGCACCCTATGCGCCCAAAGGATTGAAGGTGACGCCGCTCACCAATGACTTCGGCGAGCTCCGCACGCAGCTCGACGCGATGCGCCCCTATGCCTGGACCCACATCGCGCTCGGTGCCGAGTTTGGCTATCACCTGCTTTCGCCCAACGAGCCCTTCTCGGAAGGCGTGGCTTACGGCGACAAGAAGTCCAACAAGATCATGGTGCTGCTGACCGACGGCCGCCAGACGGAGCCCGGCTTCGGCAGCGGAGTTCGCAATGTGGCGCAGGGCGAAACCAATCTCGAGCGCATCTGCCAGAACGCCAAGGACTCCGGCATCACAATCATCACCATGGCCTTCGATCTCCAGGACAAGGATACGCGCGCGCGTCTGGAGGATTGTTCGTCCGATCCGGCCAAGAACTTCTTCGTGGCCGAGGACAGCGGCGAACTGGCTTCGGCCTTCGAGGAGATCAGGCAGCAGATCACCGCTCAGGTCTTCATCAGCCGGTAAGCTCTGGCAGTAGAGTGTTCAGAATTGCGGGCTGTCAATTTAACTCACTCTCTTCATGGCCGGGCGTGACCCGGCCACCCAGACTTTCAGCAAACTCATATGCCGAAAGTCTGGTTCACCGGCTCAAGGCCGGTGATGGAGAGATGGGGTGTGATCCCGGCCGTCAACCAAGAGCTAAATTCCGCGCTCGACAAGTTTCGGGCGCGGCATCTCGTCGGGAACAGGTGCCTCGGTTAGGTCGAGATCCTCGATCCGCGCCGCCCGCCTGGTGATCTTGTCGGCCGACACGCCGAGTTTTTCGAGGTCGCCCGATGCAAGGCCGAAATGCTTCTGGAGATCGCCCACGCGGTCCTTCAGCCGTCCCACGTCTTCGAGAAGGCGCGCCACTTCCACCTTGATGAGGCCAGCCTGCTCGCGCATCCGCGCGTCCTTGAAGATCGCCTGCAGCGTCTGCACCAAAAGCATCAGCACATTGGGAGATGCGATGATGACACGCGCGCGGTGTGCCTTCTGGATCACGTCCTCGAATTTCTCGTAGAGGTCTGCATAGACCGACTCGGAGGGGACGAACATGATGGCCGTCTCATGCGTCTCGCCGGAAATCAGGTATTTCTCCGAAATGTCCCGCACATGCTTCAGCACATCGCCGCGCAGGCGCGCTTCCGCGGGCTTTGTCTCGGCCTCGCCGCGCGCCAACTTCAGCGCGTTGAAGGCCTCCAGCGGAAACTTGGCGTCGATCACCAGCTTCAGTTCGGAATCCGGCAGGCTGATCAGGCAATCGGGCCTGGTGCCGTTGCTTAAGGTTCCCTGAAAGGCATAGGCCTTGCCATGCAAGCCATCGCGGATGATCGCTTCCATCCGCCCCTGCCCATAGGCGCCGCGCGCCTGCTTGTTGGCGAGGATATCCTTCAGCGAGATCATCTCGTTGGACAGCGAGGTCAGGTTCTTCTGCGCCGTGTCGATCACGGCGAGCCGCTCATAGAGCTGCTTCAGGGAGTGTCCGGTACGCTCGGCCTGATCGGTGAGGCTGAGGCCCAGCCGGTGCGACACCTGATCGAGGCGCTCGTCCAGCGTGGTGACGAGCTGCATCTGCGAACCATGCGACTGTTCAGCGAAGCCCTTCAGGGCGCCCGAAAGCTCGGCGATGCGGAATTCGAGCTCGGCAGTGCGCTGCAGGGCGGCAAGGCTCTCCTCGCCGCTGTTGCGCTGCGCCCGCCAGGAAAGCACCACGGCAGCCATCAGCAGCAGGAGCGCGAAGATGGCGCCCGTGACCATGAGATCGAGAAGGGTGAAACCGTTCTGGCCGATTTGCAGCAGCGTCTGGTCGAGGTCCATGGGGAGCGGAGCCTAAACCGATTCGCTGAATGCAAAGTAAGTGGCCCGCCCATACCGGCAGGGTATGGACGGGCCCATGGCCTTCACGACTCGGGACGGCGACAGGAGCCATGCGGGCCAATTTAAATTCGTCTGGCTTCAGTTCGAACGTAGGTATGGAAAATTTGTTCCCAACATTTTTTACAGTTTGTTACTTGCGTGATCCCTTGCAAGACC
>JBKJQU010000476.1:0-3284 GCA_046594995.1 Aestuariivirga sp. | reverse complement strand
CTGTCATTCGGCCATCGCCGTATCGGCACGGTGATGGGGTTTGCCCACCAGCATGTGGCGAACGAGCGGCTCATCGGGTTTCGCGATGCACTGAAAGAGCAAGGCATCGAGGTTGATGAGGCTTTCGTGGGCCAGGGCAATTTCAGAATCGAGGATGCCTACCGCGCCTGCAACCTGCTGCTGGCCCTGGCCGAGCGGCCGACGGCACTTTTCGTCGCCAACAACCTGATGCTCATCGGCGTGATGCGCGCATTGTCCGAAGCCGGCGTTTCGGTTCCGGCCGACATTTCGGTGGCGAGCATCGATGACTTTCCCTGGGCTTCCGCCTTCCAGCCCGCGCTTACCGTCGTCCGCCAGCCGATTGCGGCGATGGCATCCGCTGCCTTGAGCCGCCTTGTGCAGCGCCTCGATGGCGAAGATGGCGAACCGACCCATCAGGTCTTCGCGCCGGAGCTTGTCGTGCGCCAGTCCTGCTCGGCGGTCAGTTGAGCAGTATCGCGGGCGGTGCGGCTCAGCTCAAATTGTCAGGCGGTGAAGCCCGCCGCTGAAAGACCAATTGAGAGTACCGCCAGCCAGCAAGCGCAGAACCGGCGCAGCAGCGGCATGCGTGCTGGTGATAGTCCATGGATGATGGTTGCACCCGTGAAGGCCCAGGCCGTGGCGACAAGAACGATCAACCCTGTGAACAGCGCTACACGCAAAGGAAGGCCGGACTGGGCAGGCAGCAGCACCAGCCCGATGATCAGCGCCTTTGGGTTGAGCAGCGTGGTGGTGAAGACTTTCCACCCGGTAACCTGGGTGGCGGTTTCGCCCGGCACACCGGTGGGCACGCGCCAGAGTTTCACGGCAAGCCAGGCAACCCACATGGCGGCCGCGAAGGTGATCACGGAGCGCAGGACTGGAACTGCGGCCAGAAGCTCGGTTCCTGCCACTGCGAGCGGCACTGTCGTGAAGAGATAAGCGGCGGCTTCGGCCGGAATGAGCCGCAACGCCCGCAAAGTGCCGCGCTCGGCACCTGACAACGCCAGCAGCGTGTTGGTCGGCCCCGGCGTCAGCAGCAGGACGAGCAAGGCGAGGAAAAGTTCAGGAAGCGGCATCATCGGCTTTCGCTGTGTAGCCCCTCATTGCGCCGTGACGCAATCAGCCCTCCATGATCCAGATCAAGTGCTGGCCGGAACTTGCCTTCTGCCGTTAATCGTCTCTGCCAGCAGGAAGATGACCGGCATGGCAAGTGCCCAGCCGAGCCCGATGGCGGCGAGCGAGGAAAACGCCGGATCGGGCAGGGTGGCGGCCCCAAGACGCGCACCGCCGAGATAGCTGAGCGGCCCCAGCACCGTGCCCAGAAACACCTGAAGCTTCCACCGCCCGGAAAGCCAATTCAGGCTGGCATTGGGAAGCGTGCCAAAGGCCAGCCACATGGCGAGAATCCACACGGGCGGCAGGATCTGGCCGGAAACCGTTCCGGCATAGGTGATGACGCCGCCTGCCATGAAACCCGTCTCGATCAACAGCCCCAGAAGCGTTACCGCAAGGATAACGCCCGCCTCCCTCAGCCGCGCGCCCTTCACAAAGAAAAGATGAACCGCAGCCGCGAGAACGCCGGGAAGCGAACCCGCCACCGCCCAGCCCGCAGCACCGCCAAGAATGGCCGCGAACCAGCTGGCCTGGAACAGGATGAAGTTGAAAAGTGAGGCTGCCATGGATGTCCGGTTAGTCCGATTGATGCCGTTGTCCGTAGCACGTTCCAACAGCGGCAAGGGATGGATGATGAAATATCTGGTGCGGATTACGCCAAAAGACCCGGTGCGGTTCTTGAAGCTCGCGCTTTGCCTGCTCGCGCTCAGCGCCGCGCCGCAATCCGCGTTTGCCCAGAAGGGCGAGCCGCTGAAAGGCCAGGCGCTGAAATCCTTCATTTCCGGCAAGCGCATCTATCTCTCCACACCACTGGGCGGCGAGCTTCCGCTTTATTACCGCTCAAACGGCGTGGTTGACGGTTCGGGCGAGGCTGCGGGCCTTGGCCGCTATCTGGCGCCGAAGGACAGTGGCAAATGGTGGGTGAAGGGCAACCGCGTCTGCCAGAAGTGGCAGGAATGGTACAAGGGCCGCACCTTCTGCTTCACGCTGGCCAAGCTCTCGAACACGACAGTGTTCTGGAAGCGCGACGACGGTGAGGAGGGCGTGGCGCGCATCGGAAAGTAACCACTCTCCCGCAACAGTTGCGCAATGGCTTTCCGCCCCGCTAAGCTTGAGCCCACGGCACGGGGACTTGCGGGGAGGCGGCCATCTATCATTTCATTTCAGGGTTACCGCGATCCGGCTCCACGCTGATGGGGGCGATCCTCAAGCAGAACCCGCGCTTCCATGCCGGCATGTCGAGCCCCATCGCCTCGCTGTTCGAGGGTGTCATCGCGCAGGTTTCGGCTGGCTCCGAACTCTCGACCATGGTCAACACCGAGCAGCGCGGCCGTATCCTCAAGGGCCTGTTCGACAGCTATTATGCGGGCGTGAAGGCGGAGGTGATCTTCGACACCAACCGCGCGTGGACAGCGCAGCTTCCCGCCCTGATGGCGCTGTTCCCCGATGCCAGGATCATCTGCTGCGTGCGCGATGTCGCCTGGGTGATGGACTCGCTCGAGCGCCAGTTCCGCGCCAATGCCTTCGAGAACACGCGCCTGTTCAACAGCCCCGGCGAACGCTCCACCGTCTATACCAGGGTCGAGGCGCTGGCCAACGCCAACCGGCTGGTGGGCTTCCCCTGGCACGCGCTGCGCGAGGCCTGCTACTCGGAATTCGCCGACCGGATTGTGCTGGTGGACTATGACCTCGTGACGAGCCGCCCGACGGACGTGTTCAGGCTGATCTACGAATTCCTCGGCGAAAAGCCCTTCGAGCACGACTTCTCGAACGTGAAGTACGACGCCCCCCAATTCGATGCGCAACTGGGGCTCGATGGTTTGCACCGCGTTCATCCGAAGGTGGAGCCGCGCACCCGCCAGACCATCCTGCCGCCGGACCTGTTCGAGCGTTATGCGAAGCTCGCCTTCTGGCGCGATCTGCAGAAGTCGAAAGCCTTCCGCATCACCGCGCAGGGCGGCGAGAAACAGGCCACCGCCATGCCGGAGCCGACGCAGAAACTTTAGTGCTGCCGGAGCCTTGACGGCTGTCCGCGATTACATCTAGTTTCTCACTGCGGTTGACATGATTGCCGCGGGGATCAGCGTGCGGCACCGACAGGGATAGACCGGCACAAAACCGGCACCGTCGCCCCGCCAGGAGGATGGCAC
>JBKJQU010000335.1:0-3488 GCA_046594995.1 Aestuariivirga sp. | reverse complement strand
CAATTCAGGCGCAACCGCCGGGCAATTCATCACCGTGCCATTGCTGACACTTGGACTCTCCTATTTCTCCTGGCGCTGGAGCATCATGGGTGCCGCCATTGTCTGCGCCATCATGGCAGCGGTCATCTGGGTCATCCTCAGGCCAACGAAGGAAGAAGCCGAACTCCAGAAAAAAGTGATACCGCAAGAGCCGCTATGGGAGCGGCTGAAGTTCCTGCTGACCAACCCCACCTTCCACATTCTCTACTGGAGCTTCTTCATCTGCGGCATCACCACCACGGGCGCGATTGAAACCCACTTTCTGCCCTATGCCGCCTTCTGCGGCTTCCCGCCGGTGCCGGCCTCCGGAATCTATGGCCTCACCATGGCGATCAATCTGGGCGGCATGTTATTGTCTGGCTATCTCACCGATCGCGTCAACCGCCCGCTGTTGCTGGGCTCGATCTATCTCGTGCGCTCGCTCTCCTTCATCGTGCTGATGTATGTGGGAACAAGCTACGAGATGATGCTGCTCTTCGCGGTGATCTACGGCATCTTCGATTATTCCACCGTGCCGCCGACCGCGAGCCTGGTCGCCTCGCATCTGGGCCTCAAGATCATGGGGCTGGCGATGGGCCTGATCTTCGGCGGTCACGCGCTGGGTGGAGCCTTGGGCGCCTTCCTCGGCGGTTATCTATTCGATCTCTTCGCGCGCTATTCGGAAATGTGGCTTGTGGCCTTTGGCACGGCGGTTCTGGCCGGGCTGATGGTCTTCATGCTGAAGGATAACCGGACGCCGCGCATCATCATCCCCGAAGCAACAGCAGGTGCAGCATGAGCGGCAATAATTTTCGCAGCGAACTCGTCGGGTCCTTTTCGGAGGGTTCGAACGGCAACCCGACGGTGGCCATGATCGAGGCGGCGTTCAGCCACCACGGGCTGAACTGGCGCTACATCAATTGCGAGGTGACGCCTGAAAATCTGGGCGACGCCGTGAAGGGCGCGCAAGCCATGGGCTGGCGCGGCTTCAACTGCTCGATCCCGCACAAGGTGACGGTGATCCCGCATCTCGATGGCCTGGGCGAGAGTGCGGCCATCATGGGAGCGGTGAACTGCGCGGTGAACCGCGATGGCAAGTTCATCGGCGAGAACACCGACGGCAAGGGCTTCCTGAAATCGCTGGTGGAAGTGGTGGACCCGAAAGGCAAGTCCGTCGTGATGTTCGGTGCCGGCGGCGCGGCGCGCGCGATCGGAGTTGAGCTGGCATTGGCAGGTGCGAAATCGTTGACGGTGGTCAACCGCTCGGCCGCGCGCGGCGAACCGCTGGTGAAGCTGCTGAACGAAAAGACGAAGACGCCAACGAGCCTTGTGGTGTGGCCGAAGAACTATTCCATCCCTGCGGGCACTGACATCGTGGTGAATGCAACATCAATTGGTCTGAGCGACGGCAACGCCGCGCTCGACATCGATGTGAGTTCTCTGACGCCCGGCATGGTGGTGGCGGACGTGATCGTCGATCCACCCAGCACCAAACTCACGCGCGATGCGAAGGCTGCGGGCTGCACTGTGATCGACGGATTGGGGATGCTTATCAACCAGGGTGTGATCGGCGTAAGGTACTGGACGGGAATTGATGCGGACCCCAGTGTGATGCGGAAGAAGCTGGAGGAGATTTTTGGGAGATAACAGGCGTACGGGCATTGCAAAGTACCGCAATAGGCAGTCAAGCCGCAGCGTGATATGCTCTTGCCTATGAACATCACCTTCGAAACCGAAATGGAAGACGATGGGCGCTGGTTGGCGGAAGTGCCAGAGCTTCCCGGCGTCATGGCTTATGGGTCAACGGTGACCGAAGCCATTGCCAAGGCCGAGGCATTGGCGCTGCGCGTGTTGGCGGAAAGGCTCGAACAGCAGGAGACTGGCCCCATAAATGTCCAGATTGTCATTGCTGCTGAATGAGCGGTGTTCTTGCCGCCAAGGCCAGGAAGGTTCTCGGTGCTCTTTCAAATTGGCTGGACGGTGAAACGCCAGACTGGCTCTCATCGCACATTGCAGCGCGATGGCTGGCCCGATGTTGTGTTCGCATTTCATGATGGTGACGAAATCGGACCGAAGATGCTGGCTCGCATTGCCAGGAATACCGGACTGAAGGCCGGGGACCTCTAGTCTCTATAACCTCCCCATCTCCTCATCCTCGCAGCTCCTCCCGGAGTCCGACAACGCGTCTTCCAGGAATTCCGACAGCAGCGGCAGGCCCAGCAGATAATCCGCCGTGTGCTCGTTGTGCGCGGCGGCCGCTTGCTCGCGCGCTTCCTTCCATTCATCCATGTCGAAGTCACCACGCCCCACCCAGGTGAGCGCCACGAGTTCGATCTGTTGGTCCTCGTCCATGGCATTGACGAAGCTGCGGATTTCCTGCGCCACCGGGTCATTGGCGCGGGCTTCGAGCACGCCTATCATTTTGTCGTCCGAACCATTTGACGCGGCATCGGGCATGGTTGGCAATTCCTTCACCTCGAACTGCCGGGCCTTCACGATGATGAAGCAGATCTGTTCGGTGGATATCGTAAGCTCGATGTCGGGTGGTGTCTGTTCGGACAGCATGGACTTCTCCTGCACTGAGGCGAGGCCAGGCAACGCGTCTGGGTGCAGCGGGGTTCAAGTGAATATATTTGTACCGCCACGGCACAAATGCGGGGCGTCCGGCGTTGCGGCCCCGATTCCACTTTTTGAAGGGACGAAACCATGGCCGTGACCAAGATCATCGAACCGCGCGACGTCGATCTGCCTGCGAAGGATCGCGGCGCCATTGCCGCCAAGGTGGGCGGTGTTCTGGCGAAGACATATGAGCTTCTGCTGGCTTCGCAGCTGGTGCACTGGAATGTGAAGGGCGAGCTTTTCCTGCCCGTCCACCAATTGACCGAACAGCACTACAATGCGCTGTTTGAAACCCTCGATATTCTGGCCGAGCGCATGCGCGCACTTGGCACCGAAGTGCCGAGCGATGGCGCCACGAAATCCTTCTCCGTCTCGGCGAAGCTCGATGGCTCCTCCATGGTGAAGATGGTGGAACAGCTGATCGCCATGCACGAGGACGCCGCCAAGGGCGCCCGCGAAGTGGCGGGCTTTGCCGATGATGCTGATGATCCTGTAACCAACGACATGATGATGGACAGCCTCAAATTCCACGAGAAGGCCATCTGGATGCTCAGGGCCATTGTGACGAAGTAACACCTTCCGGAAAGGGGTGGATTTGACTTTTCCGCCCCTTTCCTCTATGCCGCCCTCCATCACACGACGCTTGAACGTCACCAGGCCGCGCCACACATGGGGTTTTCTTAATTCCCGGGAGGTGAGGCGGCCAACATCCGGCAGCGAGATTCGCCCCCGGGTGCGAAATGCGTTTGGGCCGGAGGAAGCGAAGAGATGTTTGATAGTTTAAGCGAGCGCCTGTCTGGCATATTGGACAAGATCACCGGACGCGGTGCGCTGTCTGATGCCGACGTGGA
>JBKJQU010000257.1:0-5911 GCA_046594995.1 Aestuariivirga sp. | reverse complement strand
CTTTCACGCAGCGATATTTCTTGTTGCCGTTCTTGCTGGTGTACCACTTGGCCACGGCGTTGCCCAAGCAACGGTCTGGCAATTTGGCGGCCGTCGCCGATTTCGTGGTTCGTGGCTTCCGGGCAGAGGTCGTCTTCCCTGGTGTCGGAGTTTTGCTTTCGGCTTTTGGCTCTGCAACTGCTGCATCCTGTCCTGCGGCAGCTTCCGGCTGTGGCTGGAGGCTGGCGATATCTGTATCGGCTGGCGGATCAGCTTGTGGCTGGCCGACTGGAGCAGGCCTTGCAATTTCAGGAACGGCATCCGGAACGCTAGCTGGCTCCAGCGGCTTCGGCGGCAGGACTTGCGCTTCCGCCTCGCGCCGGGCGACGGCGGCAGGAACAATCCGGAACGGCTGGGCTGCAGGAACCGCCGCCACGGCAGGCAGCGACTGCTTCGACAGGCGCGCCATGGCTTCCGACACGGTGGGATGATTGACGGCGGCAGGTGGCGACACTTCTACGGTGTTCGTCACGCTGTCCTTCTCGATCACGACAGCGCACTGCACCTTGCTGACTTCCGTCATGGAGGGCGTGTGCTGGATCGGGCTTACGCATTGCGTGCCCATGAGCACAATGATTTCGACAATCTTCATGGCTTTTATCACTCTGGTTTACTGACTGCACCCGTCTCAAGACAGGAACAATGCGGCCTCAACATGTCGCTGAAACAGCGGTCTGGCGGCACGTGCGGCAGTATGCGCTTCCTTATGTGCGGCGGGATGCTTTTCTATTCCAATCCGGCCCGAAACTTGTTGTAGTAAGAGGCACCACGCCTGCTCATCTCTACAATGGCAGCGGTGGCATAAGGAATTCGAATGATTGGGAGATTTGGGTGGAGCGCGGCATTCCTGGCCATGTGGATGCTGGCGGCTCCGGTGCTGGCTGGGCCTTATGAGGATGCATTCACTGCCTACCGCGCGGGAAACTACCAGACGGCGCTGAGCCTGCTGCTGCCTTTGGCCGAACAGGGAAATGCCAGAGCGGAAGCATTGCTGGGGTCGATGTATGACGAGGGCAAGGGCGTTCCACAGGACGATTCCGAGGCGCTGAAGTGGTACCAATCTTCAGCGCAGAAAGGGAATGCCACGGGCCAATATGGCCTTGGCGTGTTTCTGATGGACGGGCGAGACGTGGAGAAGACCGATTTGCCGCAGGCCACCGAGCTTTTCCGTAAAGCAGCCCTGCAGGGTAACGCAGGAGCACAGTATCGGCTGGGCCTGATCTACAGCGAGGCAATGGGCGTTGCGGAAGACGATGTGATTGCGGCGGAGTGGTTCCGCAAATCGGCCTCGCAAGGCGTGGCCGAAGCACAGGTTCGGCTGGCGCTGATGCATATGGAGGGGAACGGCGTGCCGCAGGACTTGGTGCGCGCGGCAGACTGGTTCAGCAAGGCGGCGATTCAAGGCAATACGCAAGCGCAGTTCAGCCTTGGCGAGCTCTATACCGAGGGCAAGGGCGTTTCACGCAACCTCATTCAAGCATACGTGTGGTATTCGCTCGTTGCAGCCAAGGATGGCGACGGCAAGGCCAGCGAAGCTGGTGCCCGGCGCGATGCAATCGAGCCCGAAATGACCGCCAACCAGCTGCGCGAGGCCAAGAGGCGGGTGCGGGAATGGCGGCCGCCCTTCAGGCCGAACTGAGGCGGCGTCCAGCCTGCCCAACATGACGTTTTTGATCGTCCCTGCCCTGTTCCAGTTGGACTAGCTTTCAGCTATCGCGGGAGGATGACTTGCAGCAGGATTTGATCGAACATCTCAAGGCCGAGAGAGAGGCCTCGTTGCAGGCAACCGCGGGCGGCAAGCCTCAGCGCACATCGAACCCTTTCTTCGGTGTGGGGCCAATCACCGACATCTCGCGCGATGAGGCCGAGAGCCGGATGATCCGTTTCGAGTTCGAGCACTGGCTGGAGAAGAACTATCGCAAGCTGGACGACACGGGACGAGACATCGGCGCCTTCACGGCCGCCGAAATTGGCCGTTCCATGCACCGCGGCTATCCGGCGGACAAATTCCTGCTCGACATGATGCGGGAAATCCACCGCTACTTCGAATTTCCGAAATCGAACCGCATGGCGGTTGGCCTGGGCGGCGGGCATTCGGGCTTCACCGTTGCGGCGATGCATTTCATGACTGTGAACGATACCGCGCAGCATATCTATGTCGATACGCCGGCGCCTGAATCCGACCTTGCCAAGGCATCCGGATTCTTCCGCCAGTCCTGGGGTGCGCAGATCGTCGAGATGATGCGCTTTGCGCGGAATGGCGATGAGACGCGCATTCACTTTGCCAAGGCCGAGGGTGCGATCCCCTCTTCCGACATGCTGGAGCGGATGGGCATCAAGGTGTTCTTCGGCGTTGGCCACGAGACAACGGGTGCCACCACCTATTCGAAGGCCGATATTCTCAACCTTCTCGACTGGATCGACCGGAATCCCACCGAGCATCACGCGGTGCTTGATGCGACATCCATGCTGGGCGCCATGCCATGGGGGCCGGAGATTGTTGCGCAGGTGATGGCGAAATGCTGCCTGTTCATGCCGTTCCAGAAGGCAATCGGCGGCATCTCGGGCTATTTTATCGTGTCGTTCACTCCACAAGCGCTGGAGCTGGTGGAAGAGAACCAGAAGAAGCCTTCATGGGCTATTCCCCGGCAGCTGAAGCTTGCCGCACCTGTCGACCCGAAGATGCCGCTGTCGGGCCAGCGCAGCGTGAAGCTGGGGCCGATCTATGACCCGGAACAGAACAAGATGCTGGGCGGCGTCATCAACACTTTTTCGACGCTGGCTTTTGCCGAGACGACATTCGGCCTGCTGCGGGTCGAGAAGAAGATCGGGCCCGTGGCAGAAATGAACCGGCGATCCGAAGCGAACCGCGCGGCGATCAATGAATGGATGAGCAATTCAACGCTGCTGGAACTTGGCGTTACAAGTGCGGAGCATCGCGGGGCTGCGGTGACGCTGTTCAAGGTGAATGATGTAGGCGTGGCCGATCCTGCGATCCATGCGCGGATCATTGCGCGTTCGAAGCAGCTGCTGGCCTATGACGGCATTACCCATCCCAACGACGCGCATGAAGGCGGGCTCGACGTGGCCCGCTACATCAACGCCTTCCCCGGAACGCCGGGAGATTACCGCGCGTGGATCGGCGGCATCAGGCCGGTGGAAGACATCACGGCGCTGCTCGACAATATCAAGTTTGCCTATCATCGTGCGAAGATCGTGGTGCTGGAAGAGGAACTTGCAAAGGCAGGTGTGAGCTTCCCTGCGCCTGCATCTTCATCGGAGCGCGTGCGCAAGGACGATCCGAACCGCGCCTACAAGGTTCTGGTTTGCGATTTCGTCGGGCTGAAATTCGGGAAGGACGGAAAGCCTGACTGCTCGCAAGTGAAAGCCTATATCGAGGACCGCGGCGGCGTGTTCCACAACGGACCGGTGGGAGATGCAAAGAAGCTCGAAAAGGGCAAGGTGCATTTCTTCTATCAGCCGCAGCTTTCGAAGCCCGAAGATATCCGTCCGCTCACCGACAAGGGACAGTATGATGCGGTGATCGCGGCGGCGACCTTCCTGCCGAAGGAAAGCGTGTTCGAATACGGCGGCGTTCGCATTGGTGCGGGCACCGGCAACATGGGATCGGCTTCTTGGGGCGGCGGTAATGGCGAAGGCGGTGTGGCGCCGCTGATGAACACGCCGTCGTTCAACTCACGCGCTACGGCGCAGATGGGCATGAAGGCCCTGCTCAAGGTGATGCCGGACCTGCCCGTCGACGAAATGCACCGGCTGACGGTTTCAAGCCAGTTCGACACCGGGCGGAATCTCAAGGACTTCCCGACCGAGAAACTTGAGGGCAAGCGCATGGCCATCATCGGCTATGGCAACATCGGGCGCGAGATGGCGAAACTGGCGCAGGCTTTCGGCATGAGCGTTGCCGTTCATGCAAGGCCGCGCCACCGCGAATGGATCGAATCGGAAGGCTTCATCTTCGGCGCAACAGCGGAAGATGCCGCGAGGGACGCCGATGTCATCTCGGTTCACACCGGGCTTGGGCCCCTGAATGCAGCCACCGGAAAATATGCCAATGCCAATGTGGTGAATCACCCGGTGCTGAACGCGATGAAGGATGGCGCCATTGTGATCAACTATGACCGTGGCGAATGCGTTGATGCAGCGGCCCTCGACGCCGCTATGGCATCAGGCAAGGTGCGCTATGCGGCGATCGATGCCGATATTTTCGTGAATGTCGAGACAGGTGCCATCACCGGGCCGATGGCGCCCTATCTGGCGCTTCCGGAAAAGTATCCCGGCCGGCTGGAACTGCTGCCGCATGCGGCGGCGGACACGGAACATGTGAGCCGCGTAGAGGGTGCAAAGCAGGCAGTGGACCAGATCATCGCAGCTATCCGGTTCAAGGAGGTGGTCAACCTCAAGGGAGACCTGCCTGAGGGATATTCGTCAAGCGGAGCAAAGACGGTGGCGGGTGTGGGCAAGTGTTCTGACCAGACCATTGCCCGGGCGGCGGCCGATGCCACCTGTGTTGAAACAGCCCGCTCACAGGCGGAAGCCATGGCTGCGATCTGGGGTGCGCTGGCAACCGCCGGCTCGGATGAGCGGCGGCAGATGCTGATCGAGCGCCATGGCGCGGCGCTGGTGAAGAGCTTCAACACCTATGCCACGCTGATGCGGAAACTGGGGATCGAGGGGCCTTATGCCTGAGGCAGCGCCTTCTCCACGATGCGTGCCCAGATGGCGGGGCCTTGAACGAGAAGGTCGTCATTGAAGTTATAGGCGGGGTCGTGGAGCATGGGGCCCGGCCCGGCGCCGACGCAGAAGTAGCATGAAGGCACGAGTTCCTGCATGTAGGAGAAATCCTCCGAGAACATGAACGGGCCCTTGATATCCACCCTTGCAGGGTCCTGCCCCAGTTCCAGCGCCACTTCCCGCACAAGAGATGCTTCGGCGGCAGTGTTGGAACCAGCCGGATAGCTCCAGCTGCCGTCTCCGATTTTCAGTTCCGCCGTGCAGCCAAAGGACTTCGCATGCGCCGTGGCAAGATCGCGGATGCGGTCCAGCACGAGATCGCGGATTTCCTTGGTGCAGGTGCGGACGCCGACGAGCATCTTTGCTTCCGCCGGGATGACTGTTGCCATCGAACCGGAATTAATTGAGCCGATGGTGATGACAGCGGGATCGAGCGGCGGCAGATTGCGCGACACGATGGTCTGCATCGCCATCACGAGGCTTGATGCCGCGACGATGGGATCCACTGATTTCTGCGGGATTGCGCCGTGGCCGCCAACGCCGTGTATGGTGATGCCGACGATATCAACCGCCGCCGTGATGGGGCCGGGTTTTACCATGATCTGGCCTGCGGGCTCGCCCGGATAATTGTGGAGGGCGTAGATCGAATCGCAGGGGAAGCGCTTGAAGAGGCCATCCTCGATCATGCGGAGGGCTCCGCCTTCGTCTTCCTCCGAGGGTTGGAAAATCAGGTGCACCGTGCCGTTGAAGTTTTTCGTCTCGGCCAGATAGCGCGCGAGGCCCAACAGCATGGTGGTATGGCCGTCATGGCCGCAGGCGTGCATCTTGCCGGGATATTTCGAGGCATAGGACAAGTTTGTCTGTTCATGGATCGGCAGCGCGTCCATATCGGCGCGGATGCCGATGGTGCGCGACGACGAGCCGTTCGTCAGTGTACCGACGACACCGGTCTTCGCAATGCCCGTTGCCACCTTGAAGCCAAGGCGTTCGAGTTCCGTCGCCACGATGGCTGCGGTGCGCACTTCTTCAAACAGCATCTCGGGATGGGCGTGAAGATCGTGGCGGATGTTGGTGAGCTCCGCGCGGTGCTTTAGCAGAATATTTTCGATCATCTTTTCTG
>JBKJQU010000142.1:0-5852 GCA_046594995.1 Aestuariivirga sp. | reverse complement strand
AGCGTGGGGCTCGACACTGGAAAATGGTTTGAGATCCAGTTGTCGAGCAAACAGATAAATGGCGACTAGCCGTCAGCGGAAAGAACAGGACTTGGAACACGCGGTAACAACCTCCTTGCGACGCAAGAAACGTTGGCAGGAATGGCTTTTGCCTATTTTTCCGATCCATCGCAGCCAGATCTCCAGATCGTTCCAATGAAGGCACCTTTCATTCTCGGCAGCGGTGCAAGAGTAAGTGTCAGGGTAGCTGCCACACTCGTCGCCATCAGAAACCTGTCCGGCCAGGAACTGTTGGGCAGAAATGCGAGCAGGGACGGCGCAAGAATATGACCGGCAACCAGGATTGTCGCCCATGCCGGACCGTCTTCAGCCCGGATGTGGCCCAACTGTTCACGACATACTGAGCATTCATCAACAGGGTTCAAGAACGACTTGAAGAGTTTTTAAGAGCCACAATTGGGACACCGGCCGAAGAATCCACGTGTGAATGCAGTAGAAAGGCTGTGGTCGGAGGTAATCATGATGGAGTACCACTGAACGAAGGTATCTGGATATTCGCCGGATCGCGGTTCAACACATCAAGTGCGTCTTGAATGTTTGCCGCAAACTCGACGTGTGGAGGGCGAACGCCGTTGGTGAACAGCATATGGCGTGCCTGTGTCGAAGCTCCTGTAATGAAGAACCGGATACCGGCACGATGCGCTTTTCGAGCTGCTCCTTCGAGGACATTGGCCGCCGTTGAGTCGAGAAAGGGTACCGCAGTGCAATCGAGGATGAAGTTTTTCCTCTGGTCGGCCACACGATCGAGCACGGACCCGACAGTCGAAGCTGCGCCGAAGAAGAATGCCCCGGACAGCCGGTAGATGATTGTATCGGGATCAGTTGCCGATCTGGCTTCATAAGGCGTTCGCTCACCATTTATGGTGTCCGCGGCATCTTCCGGCGCCAGAGGCGTATGTGTATCAATCGCAATCGCCTTGCCCATCCGATCGATGAACAGCAGGGCGCCGAGAGCAAAGCCGACAGTAATGCCTTCGGTCAGATCTCGGAAAATGACCAAAAGGAATGTGACGAGCAGAACCAGAGCGTCACCTTTGGAGGAGCGCAGGAGGGCAACGAAGGCGTGCTTCTCGATCATGTTGTAGGCAACGATAGCCAGCATGCCTGCCAGTGCCGCAAGCGGTACGTAACTTGCCAGAGGGGCTGCAACCAGCATGAACAGCAAGATGAAGACGGCATGCATCATGCCCGCAACCGGGCCATGGGCGCCGGCGCGGACATTGGTTGCGGTGCGCGCAATTGTTCCCGTGACGCAGAAACCGCCAAACAAGGCAGAGCCGATATTGGCAAAGCCCTGGGCGACAAGTTCGCAATTTGAACGGTGCCTTCGCCCTGTCATCCCGTCCGCGACCACTGCTGACAACAGTGACTCGATTGACCCGAGCAGGGTGAAAGCGATGGCTGCCGGCAGGACGGCCTGCATCTGGGCAAGATCCAGATCGGGGAGGGTCGGAATGGGGAGGGTGCGGGGAATGCCGCCAAAACGGGACCCGATGGTTTCCAATGGCAGACTGAAAGCCATCGCAGCGATGGAAGCCAGAGCAACTGCGATCAGCATGGCGGGCCAGTGGGGTTTCCAGTACTTGAGCCCCACGATTGTCGAAATCGTCAGAAGCGCTGTGCCGATCGCCGATATGTTGACTGTTCCGGCAGCACCGGCGAGGACGATCAGTTTTGGTATCAGGTCACCGGGCTCCTTGCCTGGAAGGGTCAGGCCGAACAGTTCATGAAGCTGGCTGGCGAAGATGATGACGGCAATTCCGGCGGTGAAGCCGACAGTCACCGGATAGGGGATGAACTTGATGTATGTGCCCAGCCGCAGATAACCCACGACAGTGAGAAACACCCCCGACATCATGGTGGCGAGGATCAAGCCGTTGATTCCATGATCAGCGACGGTCGCCGCAACCAGGACGATAAACGCACCGGCAGGTCCACCGACCTGGAATCGGCTGCCACCGAGCAGCGAGACGAGGAAACCCCCTACGATGGCTGTAAACAGACCCTTGTCAGGTGTTACTCCGGATGCAATAGCAATGGCCATCGACAGGGGCAGTGCAACGATGGCGACGGTCAATCCGGCGACGAGATCTGCTCGAAACTTTCTCGCGTCGTAACCCTCCCGCAAGACCGTCACGAGTTTCGGCGTAAACAGTTCCCGGAAGCTCGGCTTGCCATGCAGGCCGGTCATTGCGCTCTTGTCGCTCATTACATCCACCAATTACGAAGCATGGCGGGATCGTCGGCGCACTTGTCGGCGGTCACCGTCGGGTTAGTCGAGTACCTAAGTGTCGGATCTGATCAGGCGCACACCGCGCCCAACGGAATCGCTCCACGCACCTTCCGCTATCAGCTCAACGCCTGCGAGACGAAGCGCATCAACAACCTTGTTTAGACTGTCGATGTTTCCCCGGACGTTACCGTCGCCGGATTCCATGCGTTGGATCGTCGGCAGCGACACTCCCGAAAGCTCAGCCAGTCGCCTCTGGTCAATTCCGAGAAGGGCACGTGCGGCTTTCATTTGACCAGCGGTGATCATGGGTTCTTTCAGATACTGTAAGTGCTATGTAGAACTGCAGTAGTGATGTGTCAAGCGTCAGTAATGGCAACACAGCTATCTGTACTGCAATTTTCATTGTGCGTACTCAAAGAGTTCTTCTATCGAAGGGCTGGCAACCGCGGAAACTGATATCAGAGGCTTGTGACTGGAACTAACCAAAAAGAGGGCCCAAGACCCAAAGAAGACATGTTGAGGGCAAATAGGAGTTTTGGCCTGCTGCCGAGTCAAGTCATTGCCAGCCGGTCAGCATGTTTCTAGTTGCCGCCATAACTACCGCGTCTGACACAGCCCCATCGGCGGCCATGTGCAAATACGCTCCTTCTGCATTCAGGTCGTCTTTTGGGGATTGTTGAACAAAAGTGCCGACCTGGTTTTTACCCTGATGCCGACTAGCGTCACTAGCAGGATGGTAGGCTCCTCGGCCCCGACACGTCGGTTAGGTTGTGCGCAACATCGGCCAGCACCGCGAGCCCACTGCCCAACGGAAGGCGGGGCCAAGGTCTGCGGGTGGGGCGTGGGTGTTTGGGTGATCGTGCGCCAAAGGTCAGCTTGTCCTCCGGATCGTGCCGGAAAGATCCGTCGCGCCCGACAACGTGTTGTAAGTCGTGCCGCATTTTTACAGATTGGATTTTGACAGGTCGATGCGGGCATCACTTTTGTCATTGTCGTTCACGATACGCCCGTCTTCCAATGTCAAGATGCGGTCGGCAAGTTCGAGGATGCGGTTGTCATGGGTGACCATCACCGTCGTCGTTCCTCGTACTTTTCCAAGTCGCTTCAACATCTCGACGACAGTCATGCCGCTTTCGCGGTCCAAGGCGGCGGTGGGCTCATCTGCAAAGACCACTTCAGGGTTGCCAACCAACGCGCGGGCCACAGCCACGCGCTGCTTCTGGCCACCTGAGAGATTGCCGGGCAGGTAGTCCATCCGGTCTTCCAGACCGAGCAGCTTCAGCATATGGCGTGCAGCTACGAGTTGGGCAGTAGGGTCTGCGGTACCATGCACCTGTAAGCCCATCAGCACATTCTGCAGCGCTGTCAGGCTTCCATGCAGGTTGTGCGCCTGGAAGATGAATCCCAGCCTACGACGCAGTGCAACATTCAGTGTGGCGCTCGCACCATGCAACTCATGCCCCAACAGGTTGACTGATCCATCCTGCACATCGCGCAGACATCCCATCAATGTCAGCGCGGTGGTCTTGCCTGAACCCGAAGGCCCCATCAGGACCGTCAGGCTGCCGCGCTTGACTTTGAGGTTCACATCGTAAAGCGCCTGTTTTCGCGCCTCGCCCGTACCGAACCAGTGGTTCAGCCCAGAGACATTGATCGAGAACTCTTCACTCATGCCACACCGCTCAGAACAGATCGGCTGGGTCGGCCGCAGCCAGCCTGCGCGTGGCAAAGGCGCCCGACAGCGAACAGGCGATGACGGTCCCGACGAACACCATGACTGCCATGCTGGTGGTCATGGCCAGGGGCAAGGTGGTGGCCGCGGCCATGCCAGCCAATAGCAAACTCGCTACCGCAAAGCCGGGGATGAAGCCGAGAACACCGAGGATCAGCGCCTCTTCGAGAACGATGCTGAGAAAAAACCGCTGGGAATAGCCCATGGCCTTGAAGGTGGCATATTCGCTCAGGTGATCGGCGACATCGGTGGACAACACCTGGTAGACAATGACGATGCCCACAAGAACGCCGATGATGACGCCAAAGCCGAAGATGATGCCTGTGGGGCGCTTGGTCTGCTGATAGCTTAGGTCAGCGGCAGCGGCAGCAGCATAGCTGCGGATGCGCAGCGACTTGTCCGATATCAGCTTTTGCAGCCGGGCGGTCACGATATCCGGATTGGCGCCTAGGACGAGTTTCAGCAGAATATGGTCGGGCGCACCAGAACTGCGGGCAGGAAACAGTGTCAGGAATGTCTGGTCCGAAACCATCATATAGCCGTCCCCACCAAAACCGCCGCCTCCGGCAAACGTATCATAGAGCGTCAGTGTGGTGCCGCTGACCTCGAAAGACAGCGGGCTTTGCGGGCGGATCGTGGCGGCGAGGTCGCGTGGCAAGCCCCGGCTGAAACGGTCGAGAATGCCGGAATTCGGCAGTTGCAGGTTGCCCGACCGCGCCGCCATCTCAGGCGCCAGAAACGCGGGCCGGGTCGGATCAACGCCATAGGTTGTCAGGCCCAGCGTCTGGTTGGTGCGTTGCCAGGAGACGGTATTCACGAAAATCCCGGTACCCGACACGACATCAGGGTCTTCCAACGCCTGAAACATCCATTGCCGGGCAACGTTGCCGCCTTCGGTCATCGAATTGGCGTCGAAAGCGGAAATCATGATGTCGGCCTGAAAGAAACCGTAAGGTTTCATGGTGGCCGTTGCCATCGAGTTCATGATGCCAAGCTGCACAAAGACCAGCACATTGGCAAATGCCACGCCCGCAAGTGCCGCCGCAAAACGTGCGCGGCTTTGGGTCAGTTGCAGCCAGCCGATCGGCAACCGCCCGAACAGTGCCTGCAAGAACCACCTCATGGCCTGGCCGTGCGTTGCGCGTCAGTATCGATGCGGGCGATGACCTCGAGATTGGTAAAGCGCGCGGCAATAGCTGATGATGCGGCATCCAGTTCGACCATGACCCTGATCACGCGGGCATCGGTATTGGCCGCCGTGTCGTCTGACACCAGGCCCTGGCGCCCGACGGTCAGGCCGATGGTGACAACCCGGCCCTGGAGAATCTTGTGCAGTGCCGCGGCCGCTAGTTCCACCGGCTGGCCCTCGGCCACCATCAAGATGCGGTCCTGATAGATCTCGGCTTCGGCCATCATGTGGCTGGTGTCGCCCATCTCCATGATACCTTCTGCAGGTGGGCGTTGACCGGAACTGGCGTGTATGTTCAGCACCGTACCGCTGATGGGCGCCACGACAGCGGCGCGAACCAGATCATTGCGCGAGCGCGCCAGTTCAGCCTCGGCGGCCTCAAGGTTACGGATGGCGACGACCACATCGGGCTGATCGTTGACCTCTGCGGAGGCAAAGCGGGCGAGTGTGGCTTCGGCCTTCGCAACCAACGCTGTTGCCTGCTGTTTGGCGGCCCGTGCTGCATCAAGCGCGGACTGCGTCGTCACGCCACCGCCGGCGAGTTTCTCGGCGCGTGACAGAGCGACCGCAGTTGCGGCGGCGACGGAGCGGGCCTGTTCGAGCCCCGCCTGAGCCTCATTGCGGCTGTTCGCGACTGC
>JBKJQU010000032.1:0-2754 GCA_046594995.1 Aestuariivirga sp. | reverse complement strand
GTCGTAGCCCCGATGCGTCGCAAGATCGAAGGCGATCGAAAGCCCCATCTGCCCGGCAGCCAGATTACGGCGGTAGAAGGCGTTGGAATCCTCCGCCGTCGAAAACCCCGCATATTGCCGGATGGTCCAGGCTTGTGTCGTATACATTGTGGGGTAGGGCCCACGCAGATATGGCGCGATGCCGGGCCATGTGTTGAGAAAATCGATCCCCACCATGTCTTCGGCACCATAGGCGTACTTGATGTCGATCCCTTCTGGGGTCGTCCAGATGTCTGTAGAACATCCGTCCACGGATGATATGGAGAAGGGAACCTCGGCATAATCCGGAATGCGGCGCATCACAGGGCCTCCACTTCGGCGGAATGCTCGGCCGCAAGCTTGTAGGCCGTGGTGCCGATCATCGGCAGGCCATGGGCCGCGTCAGGCGTTGGCTGCGGCCAATGCCCAGCCTCCGCCTTCTGGAAAACGCCCCAGGCCGCATTGCACAGCCCGCGCGTGAGTTCTTCCACATACCCCGCGCCTGAAGCAGGGTCCGCCACGCGCCAGAGGTTCGCTTCCTCGATCAACACGGTCTGCACATTTCGCGCCACGCGGCGTGCGAAGTCATTGGGAAGGCCTTGCCTGAGCGAGAAGGGAAGGACGCAAATCGAATCCGCTCCGCCAAGCCCCGCACCGAAGACGGCGGCCGTTGCACGAAGAATGTTTGTGTGTGGATCAAGTGAGGCCATCATCCGCCACGATGTCTCGGCGTGAAGTCTCAGCGGCGCGTCGGGCAGGCCGGCCGCTTCGAGGATGCGCCGCCACAGCAGCCGGATGGCGCGGAATTTGGCCAGAGTTCCAAACATGTCCTGATTGGCGGCAAGCGTTATTCCGATGGCGCGCGACAGATGGTAATCGTTCAGCCCGTCAAGTCGCCGCATCAGCTTAACAGCCTCTGCCAGAACTGCGCCAAGCTCCTCTGCGTCAGTGGCTCCGCGCTCATGCCAGGGGCGTCCATCGGCTTCCATGTAAGGGCCGGTGAAGCTGCGTTCTGCCAGCATCACGGCTTGGGAGGGGTCGGTCACGCTGAAGCACACGTTCATGCGCTCGGGGTCGATTGGCTGGCTGGCGATCAGTTCGGTTAGCGCAACAGAGGCTCTCCCTTCAACTTTCAGGGCAATGGCATGAAGATGAACGCCTTGCAGCACCCGCGAGAGCCGGGAGGGATCAAACCCGAAGCCCTGTGCGGAAGCGGCGTCTTTGCTAACCAGAACAAGTCCGGTGGCGCCATTCTCAAGATCATCCAGTCCTTGAGCATTGGCCTTCGCGGCATCTGGATGGTCAATCCGCTGAAAGATGGTCCACGGTGCCTGCACAGGCCGAGCAGCGCGTGGTCCCGGCATCTGGCCATGGAGTGGCTCCAGCCTGATGCCGTCCACCGTGGAAGTCACGAGCCTCTCGTCGAAGGCAGCGCCCTTCAGCACCGCCTCTACCCGTTTCATCCAGTCTGCCCGGGTCGATCCCGGAAATTCCGCTGCCAGAGAAAACTCGGTCATTGCTATCCAGCTTTATCACGCTGCGGGAACACTAGCTAAGCCAGACCTTGTCCGCAAACCGCTCTTGGTCTAACGCGCCGGGTGGGCGATGACGTCAATCACACGTAACCGCTGAGGCCCGGGATCGAGCCTGCCACATCCTTCACCAGGGGAGCACCGGCCTTCTCCTTGGCATAGTCCAGCGTGGTGGTGCCCAGCTGCTTGATCTGGTCCATGCTGAGGCCGATGGCCGAAAGCTTGGTGACGGCTGCAAGCGGCCCACCCATCATGCCGCCAGCCAGCATGCCCAGAAGGCCGCCACCGCCGCCCGAACCATCAGCACCATGCGTGCGGGCAATTTCGGCGGCACCCGGAAGCTTGGCGAAGAGTTCCTCCACCTTGTTCTGGTTACCCTGCTTGTAGATCAGGTTCAGCACGATCCCCAACGCCTGGGTTGCCTTTTCGGGCGTAACGCCCGCCGCCGTCACAATGCGATCAACGAGTTCTTGCATCTCTGTTTCCCAAGACAATTGCTTATGAGGCCTCTTTATAGCAAGTTGGGTGTTCAAAAAGAGACCACTTTCCGGGGATCCGAATCAATGTCCGACCTGACCATCTTTCTCGGCCAAAGCGAGAAACGCGAAGAGCTGTTCTTGGGGATGGCCAATCGTCATGGCCTCGTCACCGGCGCCACTGGCACCGGCAAAACAGTGACGCTTCAGATCATGGCGGAAGGCTTCACCAATGCGGGCGTTCCGGTTTTTGCGGCAGACGTGAAGGGCGATCTATCCGGCATATGCATGGCGGGTGAGCCGAAGGATTTCCTGCTGGAACGGGCCAAGAAAATCGGCTTCGACGATTATGGCTTCGAGGCGACGCCCACGATTTTCTGGGATGTCTTTGGCGAGCAGGGTCACCCGATTCGCACCACCATCACCGAAATGGGTCCTCTGATGCTGTCGCGTCTCATGGGCCTGTCGGATGCACAGGAAGGCGCCCTCAACATCGCCTTCAAGCTTGCGGATCAGGAAGGCCTCGCCCTTCTTGATCTCAAGGATCTGCGCGCGCTGCTGAAGGATTTGGGCGACCGTGGGCGCGAAATCACCACGGAGTACGGCAATGTGAATGCCCCCACGATCGGCGCGATCCAGCGCCGCCTGGTGGTGCTGGAAGAGCAGGGCGGGGCCAAATTCTTCGGCGAGCCTGCCCTCGACATTCGCGACTTCATGCGAACGACCGT
>JBKJQU010000260.1:0-2520 GCA_046594995.1 Aestuariivirga sp. | reverse complement strand
TCATCGAATATGCGGGTGACGTGGGCGAGATGAACACGCGCGCGCTGACCTCCGCGACGCTTGCGGGAATCCTGCAGCCGATGCTCGGCACGGTGAACATGGTGTCGGCACCCGTCGTGGCGCGCGAGCGCGGCATCAAGGTGGACGAAGTGAAGCAGACGCAGCGCGGCGCTTATGAAACCTATATCCGCGTGACGGTGAAGACCGAGGCGATGGAACGTTCAGTTGCGGGAACCGTGTTTTCCGACGGCAAGCCGCGCATCATCCAGATCAAGGGCATCGACCTCGAAGCCGAATTCGGGCCGCATATGCTCTATATCACCAACGAGGACAAGCCGGGCTTCATCGGCGCGCTGGGCATGCTGCTGGGCAATGCGCAGGTGAACATCGCGACGTTCAACTTAGGCCGCAAGGCGCAGGGCGGTGAGGCGATCTGCCTTGTCTCCATCGACGAGCCGACGCCGGCATCGGTGCTGCATGCGCTGTCGAAGCTGCCGCAGGTAAAACAGGCGCGACCGCTGGAGTTCTGATTTGCAGTAAGGCTATCATCCCCGCAACACGTGCGGGAATGACAGTTTTTTGGACTACTGCCCGCCCATCTTCGAGATGTCTGTGCCGTTGACGGTGACACTGCCTTCGGGCGTGCTCAGGATTTCCCACGTGAGATATCCATCCGCTTCGGCCTTCGCCATGCCCTTGGCGATGATGATGACGGGGGCCATCTGCTGCATTCCCATTTCAGGCGGTGCGGCTTGAAGGGCAGCCATGATGCCGTCTATGCCTTTCAATTTCAAAAGCGCCTGGCCTGCTGGCATGGCCTTGGGGCCTGCCGTCATGCTGCCTTCGGCCTGAAGATCGAAAATCTTCGCGACGATGCTGCTGGAGCCTAGACCCAGCGTAACAGCGCCTTTCGGAAGCAAGGCTTGCAGAAGCTCTTTTTCGACTTCCGGCGACACCTTGTCTTTCGAAAAATCGACCTTGTCGAGAAAAATGGCCGCGGGTGTGGCGAGGTCGAAGTCCGCAACGGTGAAGTCGAGGACGAAATGCTCGGGAACCAAGCTTGCGGCCCATGGCGGAACAATTCCTTCCGGCATCTGGAATCCGGTCAACGTGAACTTTTCGCGCAGGCTTCCGGCCTCGACGATGCCGTTCATGTCGATCAGCACATCGAGCTTCTGGATGCCGAACTTGCCCAGCATGGTGTTGACGGAAAGATTGTCGACGGTGCCCGTGCCGGACACATTTCCGAAAATCGGCACGGCGGCGCGAAGCTTGTCTTTCAGCGCGGCCTGTTCCGCGATGATCGCTTCCTTCGAGGGCCGCGCCACCAGCCATGCAATGAGTTCATTCATGGCCTTCGGCTTCAGGCCCTTGATCGTTGCATCCTGCGCGCCGCTGGGCGCTGTGATCGAGACATCGATGGGCGGCGTCGAGCCATCGGCGGCTCCCGGCATGCTGATGGTTTCGCGGAGATCGGTAAAGGAGATCCTCGAAGTGCCGTCGGCGCTGTCGCCGGTTCCGCTCATGGCCGTTTCGTTGCGGATCGTGGCAAGCGTATAGGAAACCTTGGTGGTGCCAACGGTGTCAGTGACGGTCTGATCGAGGGCGAACTGCGTTAGAGCGGTTGAGAGCGATGCAAAGGTGCCGAGCGCTTCGTCATAAATGCTGGTTCCCTTGTACGAACCTATCGAAACCTTCATGTCGAACTTGCCTTCGATCTTCATTGCGAAGGACAGTGGCTGATCCTGGTCGACCTTCCACTTGCCGCTGCCTTGCGGTGTAAGCGTCCATTCGATGGGCGTCAGCGAGGCGGAGAAGCCCGGTTCCTTGACCTCTGCGAAAAGCGGTGCGACATCGAACTTCGCATCGTAGCCTTCGCCGTCAGGCGTTACGCTGACGACGCCGGGTTTGCTGCCGAGATAGGACTGGAACAGGGCAGTCAGGCGCTGCGCCTCTTCCGGCGTTGCGGCGGCCAGCGCGCTGGCGCTGGTACCTGCCAGGCAGAACATGGCGAAAAGTGCTGCGGTCTTCTTCATGTCGGTGTTCCCCGTGTCATCTGACCGGAAGCAAGCATCCATGCGTGGGCGCGTCAACCATCATATAAAATGTCAGGCTTCTGCCGCGGGGCAGCCGTGATTTTGCCGCAGCCCATGCCTTCTATTGAACACAGCGGCCAGATAAGGTCGGCGGGAGGACTATTACATGATCAATCTGCGCCTTGCGTTCGCGCTTCTGGCAGCGACGGCGGTAACTCCGGCTTATGCTGCCACCATTCATGCGGTTTCGAAAGTCGATGCCGTAACTGTGTTTCCGAGCGGCGCGGAGGTGACGCGCATTGCCGAGGCGACGATTGCACAGGCGAACATGCGCTGGTGTTCGAAGGACTGCCGGGCGACCTGATGGCGGAGACCATCCGCGTTGAGGGCAGTGCTCTGGGCAAGGTCGAGATCGGATCGGTCGATGCGAAACTTGTCTATGTGCCATCGACCGCGGCCGATGCGCGGCGCAAGGACTTCGAGG
>JBKJQU010000087.1:0-6140 GCA_046594995.1 Aestuariivirga sp. | reverse complement strand
GCGTTGATTCGCTTTTCCAGTTCGCGCTTTAACTGGTCCTTCGCCACCTGCGCGGCATCGAAGAACTCCTTCACCCGGAAGAAATCGCCGCCCGAGAAATCCTGCAGCGCAGGCCTGAGATAGATATCGGGCGGAGATGCGGCGCGGCGAAGGTTGGCAACCTGATGGAACATGATGAGGAGCGAGCCGACCGCGAGCTCCATGTTGGAACGCGACTTGCCGTTCTCGGCGCGGGGTCTGCCTGTCACATCCACCGCCACAACGATGTCGCTGCCTTCGCGCACATGATCGAACGGCACAGGATTTGTGACGCCGCCATCGACATAGGCGTGGCCATCGAACACCGGGCCGAGGATGACGCCCGGAATGGCAATCGACGCGGCGACGGCGGGAATGAGGGGGCCGTGATTGAACACGCGCTCCTCCATCAGGTCAAAATTCGTGGTGATAACCTTGAAGGGGATTGCCAAGTCCTCGATGTTCTTCGGCAACGTATCAGGCAGCACGAGACTTGCCAGCGTTTCGCTCTGGAGATGCATGGAGCCGAAGCGCTGCATGGTGAGAAGATCGGTGAGCTTTGTGCGCCCGAAGACATAACGCATGGCGCCCAGCCTGTTCGCCAGAAGCATTTCGGCGCGCTCGCGGATTTCCTGTGCACTCATGCCGCCAGCGTAAGCCGCCCCCACGAGCGAGCCGATAGAACAGCCCGCGATGACGGAGGGTTTGAGACCCAGTTCGTCGAAGACTTCCAGCATCGGGATATGCGCCAGGCCGCGCGCGCTGCCGCCACCCAAGGCAAGGCCGATCCGTGGTGTGCTCATGCGCCCGCCTTGCGTGCGAAGGTCCATGCGGTTTCAGCGAGCGGCCTCACCTGCCGTGCCATGGCTGCGGCATCCGCGTTCGCCGCCGTACCATCGCGCACACGGCCGAGTATGCCCTGCAGGATGGCTGCGAGGCGGAAAAAATTATAGGCCATGTAGACGTCGAGGTCCGGGATGCCGGAGCGATCCGTGCGGCGGCAATATTCCGCGATGTAGGTCTCAACGGTGGGTATGCCAGGGTCATGTTCGTGGCCCATGAGCGAGCCGACGCCGGCACCTGATTCAGACACCGGCATGAACCACTGCATCAGGTGATAGGTGAAATCCGCCAGCGGATCGCCGAGGGTGGAGAGTTCCCAATCCAGCACGGCGATGATGCGCGGCTCCGTGGGATGGACGATGCAATTGTCGAGGCGGAAATCGCCGTGGACAGTGGTGGCACCGGAATCCTTCGGGCAGACGCCGGGAAGCCAGGAGATGAGGCGGTCCATCTCGGGGATCGTCTCGGTTTCGGACGCGTGGTATTGCTCGCCCCACCGTTTGATCTGGCGGGCGACATAGCCCTGCGGCTTGCCGAAATCGGAAAGGCCGATGGCTGCCGGATCAAAGCCGTGAAGCTTGGCAATGGTTCCGTTGAGCGAAGTGAACAGCGCGGCGCGATCCTGCTCCGACAGTCCCGGCGCATGCGGTTCCCAGAAGACGCGGCCCTCGGCATGGTCCATTACATAGAAGGCGGCACCGATGACACGATCATCCGCACACAGATGAAGTGGCGGGGCCACCGGAAATCCCTTCCGGGCGAGAGCTTCGGTCACCTTGTACTCGCGCTCGATGGCATGTGCCGAGGGCAAGAGCTTGCCGAAGGGCTTGCGGCGGAGAACATAGGCACGCGTTGGCGTTACGAGCTTGTAGGTGGGGTTCGACTGGCCACCCTTGAAACGCTCTATCTGGAGCGGGCCCGCAAAGCCTTCGAGGTTTTTGCTCAGCCAGGCTTCGAGTGCCGCAATCGGAATATCGGCGTCGGTGGTGCCGGAAAAGACCTGTTGCCGGTCAATGCGCATGGGCGCTCAGGAACGGCATCAACGAAGACAGAAGGGCTTCGGGATTTTCCTCCGGTATGAAGTGGCCGGAGTCGACGCCGTGGCCTTCGACATGCTCGCACCATTCGCGCCATGTTTCGAGCGGGCCGTCTGTCTCGCTTGGAATTCCGGCATTGCCCCAGATTGCCAGCGTGGGGCAGGTGATCTTTCTGCCAGCCGCGCGGTCTGCTTCGTCAGCCGCGAGATCACAGGTCGCGCCGGCGCGATAGTCGTTGCAGGTGGCGTGGATATGTTCGGGCGTTGCATAATGCAGGCGATATTCGGCCAGTGCGTCCTCGCCGAAGGCAGACAAGTTCTTCGCCTTCGTCCAGCTGGCGAGCGTATAGTCGAGATAGCCGACCGGGTTCGGCTCGATCAGCATTTCGGGCAGGGGATGGGGCTGCGCGAGCATGAGCCAATGATAGGTTTTCATCGCCAGCTTCACGGTGAAGTTGTGCCACATCGCATAGGTTGGAACAATGTCCAGCACCGTGAGGCAGGCGACGGCGGCTTGATGGTCGAGCGCCATGCGATAGGCGACGCGGCCCCCACGATCATGGCCCACAACGGCGAAACGCGAGTGCCCGAGCGAGGCCATCAGCGCCACGAGGTCTTTCGCCATCGCGCGCTTGGAATAGGCCTCGTTCTTTGTATCGTTTGGCGGGCAGGAAGAGTAACCATAGCCGCGCAGGTCCGGCATCACGCAGGTGAAGTGTTTCATCAGTGCGGGCGCCACGCGGTGCCACATGGCATGCGTTTGCGGGAAGCCGTGGATCAGCAGCAGCGGCGGGCCGGAACCGCCAATGCGGGCGAAGATCTCGGCATTGCCGGATTTAAAACGGTATTCTCGCGTGCCGGGAAGCAGTGTGCTCATAGGGAGAGGTTACACCTCCCAGTCGATTACCGCCAAGCCCTCGAAACCGCCTTCCAGCCCATCGACCACCATCTTGCCAACGACTTGGTGCTTGGGGTGGGGCAAGTAGGCATCCCGCGCGGCGGCATCCTTGAAATCGACCGAGAACGCATGGGTAAAGCCCTGCTGCAGGCCTTCCGGTGAATTGTCCTTGCCGCAGGTGACATGGAGAATGCCGGGGATATGAGCCTGCAATCCCTCGATGGCCGCGAAGATGGCGGAGACGTCGGCATCCGGGCGGAAGCGGCAAAACACGGTGTGGCGCATCATTTCGAATTCTCCCTTTCGATTGCGCGCCAGCCGATATCGCGGCGGCAAAAGCCTTCCGGCCAGTCGATGCGGTCGACGGCGGCATAGGCGCGGACCTGTGCCTCTTTCACATTGCGCCCGCGCGCGGTGACGTTCAGCACGCGACCGCCGTTGGCCACGACCTTGCCATCCTTTTTCGCTGTTCCCGCATGGAAGATCTCAACGCCTTCCATGGCGGCGGCACCTTCGAGGCCGCGGATTTCCGAGCCCTTGACGACGTCTCCCGGATAGCCCCTCGCGCACATGACGACCGTCAGGGCCACATCATCGAACCAGCGCGCGCTCATCTTGTCGAGCGTGCCATCGCAGCAGGCAAGCAGCAGGGTGATGAGATCGTCCTTCAGCCGCATCATCAGCACTTGGGCTTCGGGATCGCCGAAGCGGGCGTTGTATTCGATGAGCTTGGGGCCGTCCTTGGTGAGGATGATGCCCGCGTAGAGCACGCCGACGTAAGGGTGGCCCATATCGCTCAGTGCACGGATCGTCGGCTTCACGATCTTCTCAAGCGCTTCATCGCAGAGGGCTTGCGTCATGCAGGGTGCGGGCGAATAGGCGCCCATGCCGCCCGTGTTGGGGCCTGTGTCACCATCGCCCACGCGCTTGTGGTCCTGTGCGGTGGCAAGCGGCAAGGCGTGTGTACCATCGGTGAGGACGAAGAAGCTCGCTTCCTCGCCCTCGAGGAATTCCTCGATGACGCATTCGGCACCGCCGAACTTGCCGGAGAAGATATCTTCTACTGCGGCGTGCGCCTCTCCAATCGTAATGGCGACGGTGACGCCTTTGCCGGCCGCCAGCCCGTCGGCCTTGATGACGATGGGTGCGCCTTGGTTGTCGAGATAGGCAAGTGCCGGGGCCTTGTCGCGGAAGCGGCCATAGGCGGCGGTGGGGATAGCGTATTTCGCGCAAATGTCCTTGGTGAAGCCCTTGGAACCTTCAAGCTGGGCCGCAAACTTTGATGGCCCGAACACCTTGATGCCTGCGGCGCGGAGATCATCACTGAGGCCTGCCACCAGCGGCGCCTCAGGCCCTATGACGACAAAATCAATCTTTTCCGCCTGGCAGAAACCAATCACGGCCTGATGATCGGTGACGCTCAAGTCGATTACGCGGGAGATCTGGTCGATACCGGGGTTGCCCGGCGCACAGAACAGCTTGTCGCACAGCGGGCTGTTGGAAATGGCCCAGGCCAGCGCATGCTCGCGGCCGCCCGAACCGAGGAGGAGGATGTTCATCTGGAGCAATCCTTGCTTTCCCGCGCCTTCTCGCATTTGATGGCCATGAATCAAAGCGCGGAATTTTTGAATGTCCACCATCTGGGATCACGATCCCGAAACCGGAGAGATCATCGAGGGCGGGGGCTCCAACGCCGGTGAATATTCGGTGACCGAGATCGCCCATGCCCTGAAGCGCACGCTGGAGGACACATTCGGCCATGTTCGGGTGCGGGGCGAGATTTCGGGCTTCCGGGGGCCGCATTCCTCTGGCCATTGCTATTTCTCGATCAAGGACGAGGGTGCAAAGCTTGACGCGGTGATCTGGCGCGGCAGCTTCGGGCGGCTGCGTTCGAAACTGCAGGAGGGGTTGGAAGTGATCGCCACGGGCAAGATCACCTCCTATCCGCAGAAATCCGGCTATCAGATCGTCATCGAGAATATCGAACCCGCGGGCGTGGGCGCGCTGATGGCGCTGCTGGAGGAGCGCAAGCGCAAGCTTCAAGCGGAAGGCCTGTTCGACGAGGCACGGAAGAAGCCCATTCCCTATCTGCCGAAGGTGATCGGCGTGGTGACATCGCCGACCGGTGCGGTCATCCGCGATATTCTTCACCGTCTGAACGATCGTTTTCCGCGCCATGTTCTGGTGTGGCCGGTGCGTGTGCAGGGCGACACCTGCGCGGCGGAAGTGGCGGCGGCCATTGCGGGCTTCAATGCAATGGCGGTCAAGCCCGATGTCATCATCGTGGCGCGTGGTGGTGGTTCGCTTGAGGACCTCTGGGGCTTCAACGAGGAAATCGTGGCCCGCGCCGTGGCGGCAAGCGCCATTCCGCTGATTTCCGCCATAGGGCATGAAACCGATACGACACTGATCGACTACGTCTCCGACCTTCGCGCTCCAACACCGACCGCCGCTGCCGAAAAAGCCGTTCCGGTGCGGGTGGATCTGCTGGCGGAACTCGCCAACAAGGGCGCGAGGCTGCAGGGCGGCTTGCGGCGCGGCATGGAGGAGCGCCGCACGCGGGTGAAATCCGCTGCGCGCGCACTGCCGAGGCCCGATGAATTGCTGGGGCTGGCGCGGCAACGCTTCGATTCCGCGTCCGGCAGACTGGTGCAGGCACTGAAGGCCAACACGCGAGAACATGGCGCACGGCTGAACCGTGTGGCGCCACGATTGTCGCTGGCGCCGCTGAGGGCCGTGATCGCCAATGAACGGCGAGCACTCGATGTTTCCGGTCAGCGCTCGCTGCGCGCGCTCACCCGTATCGTGGAATTCCGCCGCCAGCGCTTCGATGGCGTTGTGAAACTGCTGGACACGCTCTCCTACAAGTCAGTGCTGCAGCGTGGCTTCGCGCTGGTGCGGAACGAGAAGGGCCATCCGATTCACGCGGCAGCCGCCGTGAAACCAGGACAAGCGCTCATCATCGAGTTTTCGGATGGCGAGGTGAAGGCAAGGGAAGACAGCCCGAAGCAGGGCCGGCTGTTCTGAGGGACTATTTTCCTTGCCCGTCGACCGTCGCTGGCCTTTCAGCATTTAACTGATCGGAGAAGCAGTTTCGAATTCTCTCGATAGCCTTTGCGCTGCCTTCAAGTTCATATTTTTCATTGAAACCGTCAGACGCAAGGTCGATCGTGTGACCATTCTCGATGAGTCCCAGCAAGGAGATGTGGTCAAGATCTTCAATCTCCAGAAGTGTCTGGTTCCTGGCTTCGGCCGTTATGCGAAGCCGGGGATAGAAATCGACTTGCGCGGCCATGGCGTATCGGCGCGAGTGTGGCAGCCGCCAGACAGGATTGGATAGTTGCA
>JBKJQU010000406.1:0-26076 GCA_046594995.1 Aestuariivirga sp. | reverse complement strand
GCGCCCATGTGGTGCGTGCCGGACTTGAGGCCATGGCTTACCAGACGCGCGACAATGTCGAAGCGCTAAAGGCCGGCGGCCTGCCGATTCCGGAATTGAAAGTTGATGGCGGCGCGGCGCGCAACAATCTTCTTTGCCAGTTCCAGGCCGATATTCTCGGCATTCCAGTGCGCCGGCCAGTACAGCTTGAGCGCACCGCGCTCGGCGTTGCCCATATGGCCGGCATAGGCGTGGGCCAATGGCAACAGCAGGACCTGAGCGACCGTTCGCAGGTGGACCGCATCTTCGAGCCGAAGATGTCGGAAGATCAGCGGGAGGCCGTTTGTGCCGGCTGGGACGCAGCGGTGCGGACTGTCACCGGCAAGGCATAGTTCCTGCAATTCATCGCTTGCATAAAAATTCAAGGCTTGTATAAATCCATTAACTCTGGACCGGCCAGACCTTCGGTTCCTCAATCGAGTGCTTGAATGACCCACACGCCGCAATTGACCGATCCCACCGACCTTGACGGGCTGCGCAGCGCACTTGCGGGCATGGACAAGGATCTGCGCCTCTCGCCGCTCGGCATTGCGCGTATTGTGATATCCGCAACTGCGCATCTCGAAGTCCTGGCAGCCGTGAAAGAGGCCCTGGCCACGGTCGGAAAATCCGCGCCCTCCGCCGTGGTGATCCTCACCGACACGACGCCAATTCTGCGGGCCGGCGAGCGGCTCAGTATCCTCGTCGAAAACCAGATCGCCTCTGAATTCGCCGTCCGCATTGCCTGCCTCGATGACGGGCATGGCAAACTCCATGCGGATGAAAACGTGCTCTCCATGGCGGCAGACGCGGTGAAGGGTGCGGATGTGATCGTCACCATCGGTTCCGGCACGTTGACGGATGTCGGCAAAGTCGCCGCCCAACGGAACGGCGGGCTTCCACATGTCGCTGTACAGACGGCGGCATCGGTTGACGGTTTCACCGACAATGTCTCGGTGATCCTGCGCAGTGGCGTGAAGCGCACAGTGCCTTCGCGCTGGCCCACCATCGTTCTGGCCGATGTGGTGACGATCGGCGGAGCGCCACGCCAGATGAACACCGCAGGCTTCGGCGAGGCGATCTCGCTTTTCACCGCGCCTGCGGACTGGTATCTCTCCTTCCTGCTGGGCCTGGACAACACATTCCATCCCGCCTCACTGGCCATGCTGCAAGCCGCGGCGGCGGTGCCGCCGGACTGGTCCGCCGGCATCGCGAACGGCGATCTATCGGCCACGCGCGAGTTGACCCGGCTTCTGGCGCTGCGTGGCATCGTGTCGGGCGTGTCGGACACGACTGCATGCCTCTCCGGCGTCGAACATGTGATCAGCCATATGCTGGACCTTCACCATGCCGCCCGTCACGAACCCATCGGCCTTCACGGTGCGCAGGTCGGCGTGGCAAGCCTTGTGGCCTCGAAGCTCTGGCGCGAGGCGATCGAGGCAGACTTGATCAAGCCTGAACGTATCAGGAAGCCCGATCTAGCTGCACTCGAAGTCCGCATCTCGAAGGCTTTCGGACATTTAGGCCAGTCCATCGTCCATGAATGCTGGCGCGATGCACAGGCCAAGCACGGAAAAGTTGCTGACAACTGGGAAAAATTCCAGAATGTCACCGCGCAATGGAGCGGTCACGTGGCCGCGTTCGGCAAGCTGGTGACGCCAGCGGAAACGCTCCGTGTGGCACTTCGCGCTTCGGGCGCGCCAGCAACCTTCCAGAGCCTTGAACCCTCGATCTCGCGTGAGTTGATGCACTGGGCCGTGAGCAACTGCTTCCTCATGCGCAGCCGTTTCAACCTCGTCGATCTTCTCGACATGATGGGGCTGTGGACGGAAGACCGTATCGCCTGGGCCGTTGCCGATGTGATGGATGGTGCAGTGCAATGACGGCTGACCTCGTTATCGGCATCGACTGTTCAACGACGGCGTCGAAGGCCGTGGTGTGGGATGTGCAGGGACGCGCGGTTGCCGTGGGCCGCCGCGGCTATGGCCTGAGCCATGTGCGCTCAGGCTGGGTGGAACAGCATGCGCCGGATTGGTGGACTGCCACCTCGGGCGCAATTGCCGAAGCCGTGGCGAAAGTGGATGCTTCACGGATTGCAGGGATCGCCATCACGCACCAGCGCGAAACCTTCGTCTGCCTCGACAGTTCAGGCGAGCCGATCCGCCCCGCCATCACCTGGATGGACGTGAGGGCCACAGCCGAAGTCGATGCTTACGGTACGCCTGAGGTTCATCAAGTCACGGGCAAGCCGCCAAATCCGACACCCGCCTGGTACAAGTTGCTGTGGCTCAAGAAGCATGAGCCGAAGACCATTGCCCGTACGGTGCATGTGGTGGATGTTGCGGGCTATCTCGTCGAGAAGCTGACCGGCGAGTGGGCAACGTCCTGGGCCTGTGCCGATCCGCTGGGCCTCGTCGATCTCAGGCGCTTCGACTACGATGACGGCCTTCTCGAACAGGCTGGCCTTTCGCGCGCCAAGGTCAGCCGCCTGCTGCCGCCCGGTGCAATCGCGGGCCAGCTTCGTTCGTCAGTTGCTTCGGACCTCGGGTTGAAGCCCGGACTTCCCGTTGTGGTGGGTGCGGGCGACGGACAATCTGCGGGGCTTGGCTGCAACGTCACCCGTCCGGGCCGTGCCTACCTCAACCTCGGCACCGGCACGGTTTCGGGCGTCTACGCGGAAACCTACAGCCATGCGATGGCTTATCGCACCATGGGTGGCCCGGTGCCCGGCACCTATATTCTCGAAACCTTCATCGGCGGTGGCACGCAGAATGTGGTGTGGTTCGGCGAGCAGTTGGGCTTGCCTGCCGAGCTGGCGGACACGAAAAACAAGCCAACAGAGCAAATTCTCGAAGAAGCAGCCGCTGCCGTTCCGCGCGGCGCAGGCGGGCTCTTATGCCTTCCCTATTGGACTGGTGCGATGACGCCCTACTGGGATGGTCATGCGCGGGGGGCCTTCGTCGGCCTCTCTGGTCTTCACGGCAAGGCGCACATGTACCGCGCGGTTCTGGAAGGCATAGCACTTGAGCAACGCCTGCTGACGTTGGGCGTTGAGGCCGTCACGGGCCAGCCTATCGAAGAGATTCTCATGCTGGGCGGCGGCTCACGCAGTCCTCTCTGGTGCCAGATCATCGCCGATGCTCTGGGCCGCAGTGTGAAGCTGGTGCGCGAACAGGAGAGCACCGCTCTGGGTGCGGGCATTCATGCGGCCGCAGCATTGGGACTTCATGCCGATATCCGCGCAGCAGCGGATGCCATGACGGGCATCGAGAAAACCTATGAACCTTCCGCTGAAGCGCATGAGCGCTACTCCGATATCTTCGAGGCTTATCGCGGCATTTATCCGGGACTGAAGTCCACCTTCCGGCTTATCGCGGAGAAGGTATCATGAAGCGAAATTCGGCATCGGCCCTTACCAGAAAATATTCCGCCGCTGACATTGAACAGTTGCGCCAGATGACGAGGGCTGCAAGGCTTCACCACATCCATGGCGCCCGCCAGACGGAAATCGCCGAGAAGATGGGCATTTCGCAGGCCGGCGTTTCGAGGCTTCTCCGCATGGCGGAGGAGCATGGCATCATCCGCTTTATCGTTGTGCCGCCTGAGGGGCTCTATCCTGATCTCGAAGAGGCACTGATCGAAGCTTATGGACTTGATGCGGCATATGTTGTGGATGTCGATCCTGCGGGAGAAGGCGTAGCGCAGATCCTCGGTGCCGCGGCCGCGCGCTGCCTCACCGATGTGTTTGAGGGCGGGCCCGTGCTTGGCTTCACCTCGTGGAGCACCACGCTGCGCGAGATGGCGCGCCTCATGGAACCGCGCATGAAGAGCCAGATCAGATCCGTCGTCGAAACGCTCGGCGATCTCGGTTCGCCCATGTTGCAGCACGAGGCGGATGTGGCAACGCTTCAAATAGCTCAGGCGTTTCAGGCCGAAGCTGTTTTCCTGCGTGCTCCAGGCGTGATGAAGAGTGCCAGCTTGCGCGATGTGGCATTGGTCGACGGACATATTCAAAGAGCGCTAAAGCTTCTCGACGAAGTGGATATCGTCTTCGTGGGAATTGGCCCCGCTGATTTTCATGGGCCACTGGAAGAGAACGACAACTTCTTCACCACGGAACAACTGGCGGAGGTCCGGAAAGCCGGTGCCGTCGGCCAGCTTCATCAGCGCTTCATCGACGCAGACGGAAAGCCTGTGCGCACGCCGCTGGATGACCTTGTGATCGGAATCTCGCTGGCGCAACTGCGCGGCGCGGGCCGGAGGATCGCCGTTGCCGGCGGTGCTGCCAAGCACGAGGCGTTGGCCGCGGCCTTGGCCGGAGAATGGATCGACGTGCTGGTCACGGATGTCAACAGCGCAAATCACCTGCTGGCCGAGGCCAGCTCGCCACGAAAGCTAGCGAAAGGCAAGTCATGACACAGCCGAACGACCTCCTGCTCGAAATGCAAAAGCGCATGCTCCGTATTCGCCGTTTCGATGAACGCGCCTCCAAAATGGTGAAGCGCGGGGAGATTCCAGGAACAGTCCACACCTCGATCGGCCAGGAGGCACAGGTCGTCGGCGCATGCATGGCACTGGGCGATGGCGATTACATGACGGGCAATCACCGCAGCCACGGGCACCCCATCGGCAAGGGCGCAGCCTTGGGTCCCTTGATGGCAGAGCTTGTCGGCAAGGCCACGGGCGTCTGCGGCGGCAAGGGCGGTTCCATGCATCTGGCCGACTTCAAGGTCGGAAGCCTGGGTGAATCCGGCATCGTGGGTTCGTCCATTCCCATCGCCACAGGTGCCGCGCTGTCGAGCAAGGTGCTGGGCACGGGCCGCGTGTCTCTTGCCTTCTTCGGCGATGGCGCCGCCAATCAGGGCTGCCTCTATGAGGCGATGAACCTTTCCTCCGTCTGGGGCTTGCCCATCGTGTTCCTGTGCGAAAACAATCAATATGCGCTCTCCACACCCGCCCATACGGTGACCGCCGGAGTGATCGCCGAGCGCGCAGCGGGCTTCAACATGCCGGGAATTCGCGTCGAAGACGGACAGGATGTCCTCAAGGTCCATGCTGCGGTGAAGACGGCGGTGGACCGTGCGCGCGCGGGCAACGGCCCGAGCCTCGTCGAGGTCATCACCTACCGTTTCAACGAGCATTCAGAAGGACTTCGTCTTGGTACGGACTATCGCGATCCGGCGGAGCGGGAAGCCTGGATGAAGCGCGACCCCGTGAAGATGTTCCGCGCTCATCTGATCGAGCAGGGTATCGCCGATGAGGCTGTCATGGATGCGCTGGAGGCAGAGGTGGCAGCTGAAGTCGAGGCCGCCGTGCAATTTGCAGATGAGAGCGATTATCCCGAGCCATCCGCCGCCTTCAAGGACCTCTACACCGAACCCTTTGGAGTTACGCAATGACCGTCATGAGCTATCTGGGGGCCATTGGCGCCGCGCAGCGCGAGGCGATGGAAGCAGACTCCCGTGTCATCATTATGGGCGAGGACGTCGAGGCCAATGTCTATGGCACCATGGGCGGTGGCAAGTCGCGCGCCGACAAGGGCGACTTCCTGCAGATGTTCGGTGCAGCCCGCATTCGCAATACGCCGATCTCGGAAGAGGTGATGGTGGGAGCAGCCGCCGGTGCCGCGATGACGGGCCTGAGGCCCATCGTGGACCTGTCCTACTCGAGCTTCCTCTACATGGCGATGGACCAGCTGGTGAACCAGGTGGCGAAAAGCCGCTACATGTTCGGTGGCCAGGCCTCGCTGCCCGTCGTGTTCCGCTCGGCAATGTTCTACGGCCTCAATACGGGTGCACACCACTCCGACAGGCCCTATCCGATGTTCATGAATGTGCCGGGCTTGAAGATCATGGTGCCGGCGACGCCGACCGATGCCAAGGGCCTGCTGCGCACAGCCGTCGACATGGATGACCCTGTTCTCTCCTTTGAAGCCTGTATGCTGTGGGGCCTCAAGGAAGATGTGCAGGACGGCGAGTTTCGCATTCCCTTTGGCGTTGCCCGCACGGTACGCCAAGGCACGGACGTGACCATCGTCGGCATTGCAACGGGTGTTCATGCTGCCATTCAGGCCGCGCAGAAACTTGAGGCCGAGGGCATTTCTGCCGAGATCATCGATCCGCGCACCATGGTACCGCTCGATTCCGATGCGATCCTGAATTCGGTGGCCCGCACTGGAAGGCTCGTCATCGTCGATCCGGCCCACACCACATGCAGCGCTGCCGCTGAAATCTCTGCCATCGTTGCTGAGAAGGCCTTCGATTGCCTGAAGGCGCCGATCATCCGCGTGACGACGCCCGATACGCAAATCCCCTTCAGTCCGGCGATCGAAAAGCAGCTCTATCCCGACGCCGCCAAGACCGTTGCCGCCGTGAAGAAGGTGATGGAAGCCCGATTGCGCGCGGCCTGAACCAGATTGCGAGAGAGAAAGCGAAAAAGACAATGGCACGTATCAAGGTTTTGCTTCCGCAGTGGGGCATGGGCATGAGCGAAGGTAAGCTCGTGAAATGGCTGAAAGCCGTTGGCGACACGGTGAGCGAGGATGAGCCACTGGCAGAGGTTGAGGCGGAAAAGACGTCAGAAACTCTCGAGTCTCCCGGCACCGGCAAGATCACTGAGATCCTGGTGAATGAGGGCGACACGGTTCCCGTCCGCACCATCGTCGCCATCATCGAAAAAGCCTGAAGCCAAAGAGGAATCCGCACATGCCCTGGACCGACCCCCGCAAGCTGATTGAGGATGCCCGCGCTGGCGGCTATTCGATTGGCGCCTTCAACATGCACAATGTGGAAACGACTGAAGCCCTCGTCTGGGCTGCCGAGCAGGCTGAGGCGCCGGTGTTCTTGCAGATCGGCCGCGCCATCGTGCCCCACATGGGTGTGCGCAAGGCCTATGAGATGACGAAGCGCGTGGCCAAAGAGTCAAACGCCCATTTCGTCATCCATCTCGATCATGGCCCATGGGACGAATGCCTAGAAGCCATCAAGCTCGGCTTCAACTCGATCATGTATGACGGGGCGCACCTGCCCTTCGAGGAAAACATCCGGACCACGAAGCGCATCGTCGAGATCGCGCATGATTTCGGAATTCCGGTCGAGGCGGAACTCGGTAAGATTCCGGATGTGGGCGAGAGCGTGAACTGGCCCGACTATTATACCGACGTCGGTGAAGCCAAGCGCTTCGTCGAGGAGACGGGCGTCGACTATCTTGCGATCTCGGTGGGTATCGTCCATGGCGTCATTCCGGGCCTGAAGCCTGAACCACTGGCAATCGAGCGCACGCTGGAAATCCGCGATGCCGTCGGCATTCCGCTGGTTCTGCATGGTGCCTCGGGCATCCCTGAAGATGAAGTGCGCGCCGCCATGAAAGCGGGCGTCCACAAGTTCAACGCCGATACCGATCTCCGCCATGCCTTCCGCGCCGGTGTTGAGGCGGTTTGGTCGAAGGGAGACTATCAGCTTGAAGAAGCGATGGCCGAAGGGCGGACCCGCATGGTCACGGCCACGATCAAGAAGATGAAGCTCTATGGCTGCGCCGGAAAGGCGCGCGGTCTGGCCTGATGAAGGCATTTGGCGGACCGGTCCATTTGTTCCATGGTGATGGCGAAGATGGCATGTCCACTGCCAGCGCTTCGGAGGACATGGACAGGGTCCGCCAGCTTCTGTCTGGCCTGAATGAGGGTGGTGAAGGAAGTCTGCGCATTTACAGGCCACAGCCCACGGCGGCTTTTTCGCCCCGGGACACGACGCTTGCCGATTATGTCAGGACGGCTGATGCAATGCGCGCCCTTGGCTTTGCACCGGTCGAACGCCGTGCAGGAGGCCAGCTCGCGGTCTATGACCAGAACACGCTTGTGATTGATCTCGTGGCGCAGCATTCCGATCCCCGAAACGATGTGATCGAGCGGTTCCACCTTTTCGCCGAAGCCATTGCGAAGGCCCTCCGCAGTTTTTCCATCGATGCGCGCGTCGGTGCCGTTCCCGGCGAATACTGTCCAGGCGGCTATAGCGTCAATGCCGGAGGACGCATCAAGCTCGCCGGCCTTGCGCAGCGCATAGTGCGGCGCGGCTACCATGTGGGTGCCGTGATTGGCGTTGAAACTTCTTTCGCATTGAGAGCGGCGGTGACCGAGGCCTATCGCAGCCTGGGCTGTGACTTCAATCCTGAGAGCTTCGGGGCAATTGCAGACATGGTATCGGATGTTACCTTTTCAGATCTTCGGAAGGCTCTGATAGAGGAGATATTGCTGGTCGTTCCTGCGGTCAGCCATTCCGGATCGTAACCTTGCTCGACTGCTAACCTCTGGCGTAGCCGGCACATGACGTTCACTGAAGTCGGGCAACTATCCAATCGGAGGAACTGGAAACACATGCCTCTCAGTATACGGGCGTCGGAATGCCTTCCATCCGCGCCTTCAACTGCAGTGCCACGAACTTCGAATAGTACCGCGACAGGTGCAGGTTGCCGCCGTGAAACCACAGCGCTTCTTGTTTCAGGGGCTTCCACATGTTCCGGAGTTCGCCCTCCCAGGGGCCGGGATCGCCACGTGTGCCCGAACCATAGCCCCAGTTCGGGCCGATCAGGTCCGCGGTCTCGCGCGAGATGATCGAGGCCACCCATTCGTTCATCGGAAGATAGCCTGTGGCATAGACGATCGCGTCGGCAGGAAGCTCGCTGTCATCGGTCAGCACCACCGCGTGCGGCTTGATCTCTTTGATTTCGACACCGCCGCGCACTTTGACCTCGCCGCTGGCGATCAGCTCGGAACATCCAACGTCGATGTAATAACCTGAGCCGGTGCGCAGCGCTTTCATTAAAAGCCCATCGCCGTCGATGCCGTAATCGGTCATGAACCCTGCCTTGTTGAGGCGCGCGATGAGGTCGGCATCGCGTTTCGCGATCTCGGCATATAGAGGGCGATGTGCTTTAGGAAGCAGGCGGAACGGCGTCGAGGCAAAGATCATGTCGGCCATGTCGGTGTCGATGCCGTTCTCGACTGCCTCTTCGGAATAAAGCCCGGCAAAAGCGGCGTCCATGAGGGATTCCGAGCGCACCACCGTGGTAGGCGTCCGCTGGATCATGGTGACGTGAGCGCCGTTCTCCCACAGATCGGCACAGATATCGTGGGCAGAACTGTTGGCTCCGACGACGACGCAGCGCTTCCCTCTGAAGTCTGAACCGTCCTTGTGCTTGCTCGAATGATATTGAACGCCGGCGAAGCTATGCTTGCCGGGCAGCGATACCTCGCGTGGCGGGCCGTAGGAGCCCATTGCAAAGACGAGTTCCCTTGGCCGCAGAACCACATCCTGGCCATCACGCCGCACGAGCAGGTTCCACTCTTTCGCGGCGGGATCATACGAGGCCTGCACCGCTTCAGTGGAGGACCAGTAGTTCAGTTCCATGATCTTCGTATAGAACTCAAGCCAGTCGCCCATCTTGTCCTTGGGCGTAAACACGGGCCAATGCTCCGGAAATGGAATATAGGGCATGTGATCGTACCAGACGGGGTCATGAAGAACGAGCGTGCGGTAGCGGTTCCGCCATGAATCGCCTGCGCGCGGATTCTTCTCGATAACGATCGCCGGAACGCCCAGGCGCTTCAGCCGGGCGCCCAGTGCGATGCCGCCCTGGCCGCCGCCGATGATCACGCAATAGGGTTGGCGCGAATATCCAAGCTCTTGTGTCTCCGTCTCGCGTTCATCTGTCCACGTCACGCGATGCCTCGAAGCACCGTGCGCGATTCCCTTTTCGCGTGTCCGGCCCTTCTTCTCCTCATGGCCTGTCAGTTCTTCCATGGCCGTGAGAATGGTGAGGCCCCTGCCATCCTTGAGCCTCACATGACCTTTGCCGCGCGCCACGGCCGTGTCGAAGCTGAACGATGCCTCGTTGACGGAGCCGGTTGTGTCCGCTTCGCCGTCCAGCTGGAAATTGTGCGGCTTCACAGCGGGAACCGTGTTGGCCAGCATCGCTGCGATCGCGTCGCGGCCCTCCACTGTTCTGATGTTCCAGGTGAGTGAGACGAGATCTCGCCAGTAGCATTCCGTGCCGAACAATGCCGAGGCTGCGGACACGTCACCCGCTTCCAGTGCCATGCTCAATTGCCGAAGCCAGGCCGCTACAACCTCCGTTGTTTCATTGGCCATCCCGCAATCTCCATTGGTGCACCTCAGTTCTTGCCGCCCACCAGCCGCCCGGCGCGTGCCACTACGCCTCGACCATTCTCAAAGGACAGCTGCCCGTTCACATAAACCCGCTCGATACCGGCCGATGGCTGCAACGGAAAATCATAGGTTGCGCGGTCAATGATGGTCCGGGGATTGAACAGCACGAGATCGGCGAAAGCGCCCGCCGTCACATGGCCGCGGTCTTTCAGCTTGAACACACGCGCTGGCAGCCCCGTCATCTTGTGGATGGCTGTCTCCATGGAAAACAGCTGAAGCTCGCGCGCGTAACGGCCAATGACGCGCGGAAACGTGCCCCAAAGTCTGGGATGCGGATGGATATCGTGCGGAAGCCCGTCGGAGCCGATCATGGCAATGGGAGAACCCATCACGCGCCGGACATCGCCTTCATCCATCTGGAAATAGATGGCGCCAGCAGGGTCGAGCCGCCGGGCTGCTTCCTGAAGATCGCAGCGCCATTCCTCAGCGATTGCCGAGAGCTCGCGGCCCGTCATCTCCGGATGCGGCTTCGACCACGAAATTCTGATCGGATAATCGCTCGTCACCAGATCGGCGCGGAGATTAGTCGAGCCTGCTGTATAGGGATAGACGTCGAGATTGACTGGCTGCCTGGTTGCGGCCAATTCAAGTCGCGGCAAGGTCTCTTGCGTGCGGCCCCAGTTGGCGGGTCCTGCGCATTTGTGATGCGATACGATGACAGGAATCGATGCCGCTGCAGCTGTTCTTACCGTTTCGTCGATGCTGTCCAGCACCTTGTCGAATTCGTTCCGCATGTGCGTAGCATAGACTCCGCCATGCTGCGCAAAGCGCGAGGCCACTTCACTCACCTCGTCTTCGCCGGCAGCTTCATTGGTGGGATAGAATAGGCCCGTGGAAAATCCTGAAGCGCCATTCGCCATGGCCTCATCCACATGCCGGCACATGTTTTCGATGTCCTCAGGCGAGGCTTGGCGGGTGATGTCCTTCATCGTTGAAAGCCGCAATGCCGAATGGCCAACAAGTGCCGCCACGTTGACGGCGGGGATCACCTTGCGGAGCGCCGAGGCATAGGCTGTAAAATTCGGGAACTGGTAGGCCTCGCGGCCGCCGAGAAGGTTCATCGGCGCGGGCGGTTCGCCTGCGAACGTCACAGGCGCCAGCGAGATGCCGCAGTTTCCTGAAACCACGGTGGTGACACCCTGGCTGATTTTCGGCAACATGTCCGGCCGGTCGAGAACGATGCGGTCGTCATGCGTATGGGCGTCAATGAAACCCGGAGCCAACGCCAGTCCCTGCGCGTCGATTTCAGTACTGCACCGTGAGATGACACCACACGCTTCCACCGCCGCGATCCGATCTCCAGCGATTGCAACATCTCCGATCGCAGGCGCTGCACCTGAACCGTCATAGATCAGGGCCCCTCTGAACACGGTGTCGAAACTGGTCATGGCCTCACTCCCCGGTTTCCTCTTCCCGCATGACGGGCGTCGGATCGGTGGATGGGGTCGGGATGGCAACGCCGATGCGTGCCAGCGTGTAGCGGACGCGCCGCAATGCCTCGCGCGCCTTGCCGCCCAGCCGCTTGGCGACGCCCGCGGCCAGCGTGTCGATCACCGCCATGTGGGCATAGCGCGACGGCGTCGGCATCATCACATCCGGCCCCTCCGCAATCGTCACGGCAATGACGATATCGGCCGCCGATGCAAGTGGCGTTCCGGGCCTTGTGATCACGACGGTCGTCGCTCCGAACGACCGCGCGATCTCGACGGCCTCGACAACCGGCTTTGATCGCCCGCTGTTCGAAATCGCCAGCACGCTATCACCGGGACCGAGCGTTGCAGCAGACATGCGCTGCTGGTGGCCGTCGCTATAGGCCGAGACCGGGATGCCGAGGCGGAACAGCCTGAGCTTCGCATCCTCTATCATCGCTGCCGATCCGCCACCTTGGCCATAAATGTCGATCCGCCGGCTTGCCGCGAGCGAATCGATGGCATTTCCAATGACTGACGTATCAATCTGGTCCAGGCATTCGCGAACTGCACCTGCCGCGCGCAGCATCACCGTGTGAGCGATCTGGCCGGCATCGTCATTGAAGACGCGTTCGGACTTGAGATAGGCGGACGCAACGGTGAGCGTTGTAGCGAGGCTGATCTTGAATTCTGTAAATGAAGCACAGCCCAGCGAGCGGCAGAAGCGTGTCACGGTGGGTTGGCTTACATCAGCCCGGCCAGCGAGTTCGGCAATTGTCATGCGGGTCGCCGCCTCATAGTCCGATGTGACGATGTCAGCGACCCGGCGCTCGGCCGGGGACAGGTCCTGGTCGAGGCGCTGCAGCCGTGACACGATATCAATTGCCGCCGTCTTGGGGACTTTCGCTCTCGGATGTTTGGCCTTCATTCCGTCCGTCAAGATCAATCGTCCCTGCACCCGGTTTGCTTATGACAGATGAAATAAAATTACATGAATTGAGCATGGGGGCAACAGGCTTGTTTTCGAGCTACCGCACTGTTCCTATTGCAGTTGCGAAGAAGAAGTGCCCAGTAGTGCATGATTTGAAGGGTTTTAATCCATGCATGGCGAATGAGGTTGCTGGTAGCAGCCGGAATCAAGCCTATTGCGCGTCGGTTGATTTTGTAACATCATTTCAGGATTGGCGATGAAATTGCCGGAGATTGCTGGCGTGGCGCAGACTGAAAAGACTTTGAAAAACACCGGTATTCACAGCACGGCGGCCGTCAAGATGGCAATCCGCAACGCCTCGAAATCCTATCAGACGCGCTCCGGGGCGGTTGATGCGCTTGACAATGTTTCGCTCGATGTGCGCGAAGGTGAATTCCTCTGCATCCTCGGCCCATCGGGTTGCGGCAAGACCACGCTGCTCTGGTCCATGGCCGGGCTTCACACCCTGTCGAGCGGCAGCATCACGCTGGGCAACCAGCCTATCACCAAGCCCAATCCCGAAATTGCGATGATCTTCCAGGATGCCAACCTTCTGCCATGGCGCAATCTCGCCAAGAATATCGAGCTTCCGTTCGAACTGAAGCGCAAGGCCCCGGACCGCGAACGTATCAACAAGCTGCTGGATCGCGTTGGACTCGCCGGGTTTGAAAACAAGTTTCCGCGCGAGTTGTCGGGCGGCATGCAGCAACGCGCCTCGATCGTCCGCAGTCTCTCGGTTGATCCATCCGTGCTGCTGATGGACGAGCCGTTTGGGGCGCTGGACGCTTTTACACGCGATGAAATGAATCTTTTGATCCAGGAAATCTGGATGGAGACGAAGAAGACCATCGCCTTCGTCACCCATTCGATCGCCGAAGCGATATTCCTTGCTGATCGCGTGGCGGTCATGTCGGCCCGGCCAGGCCGCATCGCTGAAATCTACGATATCGACATTCCGCGGCCACGTTCCATCGATATCCAGACGGAACCCGATTTCATCAAGCGCGTGCTGGGTATCAAATCGCGCATCGAGCATGGGCGCGGCGCCAAAGTGGCGATAACGTAAGGCAGGAGGCTGGACTTGGACAATGTGCTCGGCGACAAGATCCCGGAGTTCAACAAAAAGCAGGGCGGCGGCAATGTGGGCCTGAGCGGTGCCTCTTTCAGCCTCGGCGACCACCGCAGCAAGTTTGAGATTCTCGTCATTATTCTCGTCGCGGTCGTCATCATTGGCGGAATGGAACTGTCGCTCATCATGATGAAAGTGCCGCAGTATGTGCTGCCGCGGCCAAGCCTCATCGTGACCGCACTCTTCACGGAATGGAATTTCCTGTGGCCGCATATTCTCATCACGCTTTATGAGTTGCTCGTCGGCTTCACAATCGGTGCGTCCATCGGTTTTGTGCTGGCAGCCGTCATCACGCAGTTTCCTTTTGTCGAAAAGATCGTGACCCCTTACATCCTGTTGCTGGTGACGACGCCGATGCTGGCGCTCGTGCCATTGCTGATCCTGCGCTTCGGCTTTGGCAGCGAGCCTCGCATCATCGCAGTTGCCCTTGCCTCCGGCCCCATGGTCATGATCAATTCCGCCACAGGCTTCCGGCGCGTCGACCTCGCCAAAATCGCGCTCGCGCGCTCTTTCGGCGCCAGCACGCTGCAGATATTCACCAAGATCCGCATTCCCATGGCCATGCCGATGATCATCGTCGGCCTCATGGTTGGCTCGATCTTCGGCCTGTTGACGACGATCGGCGCGGAGATGGTGGGCGGGGCCGAAGGCCTGGGCAACCGCCTCACATACTATTCCGCCCTGATCCGCATGCCGCAGTTCTTTGCGATTATTCTCATTCTCGCGGTGATGGGTATCTCGATCTACGTATTCTTTTTCTGGCTTGGAAAGAAATGGGCCAGTTGGGAAGCCTGACCGGCAACAAGACGGGGTGACACCCCGCAAGATTAGCAAACCGGTGAATTCGTCGAACGTCAAACAGAGGAGAAGACAGGAATGATTGGCAATATGATGATTGGACGCCGCCGCTTGCTGACGCTCTCGGCAACCGGCATTTCGGCGATGGCATTGGGCGGGCTCGGAGCCCGCGATGCGCGTGCCGCCGACACGATCCGCTGGGTCAGCCCGCGCGGTACCGTCGAAGTGCTCGACGACTATCCTTATTGGGTCGCCAAGAAGTTCGGCTACTTCGGCGACATCGAAACGACGCTCGAACCGGGTCCCTCGGATGCGACAGCGACCGTGAAGCTCGTCGACCAGGACCAGGCCGACGTCGGCTATCCCTCTCCCGGCGTGTTCTCGCTGGCGCTTGCGCAAGGCATGCCCCTCGTCTCGGCTTTCCATATGGGCGGTGGCGACGTGTTCTCCTTCGCCTTCCGCAAAGGCGAAAAGCCCGCCAGCCTCAAGGAACTCGAAGGCAAGACCGTCGTCCTCGGCAGCGCCGGCTGGCAATCGATCTGCGATCCGATGCTGAAGTCTGCGGGCGTCGACATCACCAAGGTGAAGTATGTCGATGCAGGCTGGCCCACATGGGGCACCGCGCTAAAGGAAGGTAAGGGCGACTCGGCGCTGTCATGGGAAGGCCTCCGCGCCCAGTGGAAGGGCCAGGGCTTTGACTTCGACTATTGGCTCGGCCGTGACTTCTCGAAACTTCCCGCCAACAGCTTCGTCATCCGCAAGGCTGACTTTGACGATGAAGCCAAGAGGAAGATCTACGCCCGCTATTTCCAGGGCTGGGCGGCAGGCCTCGAATTCGGCAAGCACAACCCGCGCGCCGCGACGCAGATCGTCATGGAGCAGTTCCCGGGTCTCGCATCGCAGATGACGCCTGACGTGGCGGTGGAATCCCAGATGCAGCTTGGGAATGTTTTCGCTGGCCGTATGGATGAGCGCAAGAAGTGGGGCTATCACCTGCCGTCCAGCTGGCAGCTCTTCTTCGACGTGGGCCGCGAGATTGGGCAGATCACCACTGACTTCAAGATGGAAGACGTTGTGAAGAACGACCTCATCGACGAAGCCAACAACTTCGATGCGGCCAAGGTCAAGGCCGATGCCGATGGCTTTAAGCTGTCGGACGCCTATGGCGCAGTGAACGTTGAAGAAATCGCCAAGCGCATCTGATGAAACCGGGGACGGCGGCAAAGTCATTGCCGCCGTCCCCACTCCTTGAGAAGCGGGGCGGCCCATGTTTGAGTTCGATCATGTCGGCATCACAACGGCAATCAGGCAACCGGACGAGAATTGGGTGGAACAGAGCCGGGTTTGGGTCACCAATCCGCGACATCACCCTGAACACATCGAGTTCCTGCGCTATGAACCGGACAGCTCTGTGCCGGAGATTATCAAGGCCAGCCCGCATATTGCCTTCCATGTGGCTTCGCTCGCAGAGCACATCGAGCAGCCGGGCGTCGAGATCATCATTCCGCCTTTCGTCGTCGGTGATTTCCTTGAGGTGGTTTTCGTGCGCAAGCACAACACCATTTTCGAATACATGCATTACCTGAAAGACGGCTGGTTCGGAAACAGGGCGCCGTGAGCAATTACCGCGCCATCTACACCTATGCCTGGGACCTCGCCGAAATAGGCGTGCCGCAAGCGATCCGGGAATTCCAGAGCCTCGGCCTTAACACGGTGACGATGGCCGGTAGCTATCACGCCGGAAAGTTCCTCAGGCCGCATGGCAAGAGTGGCAAGGTGTATTTTCCGGAAGACGGCACGGCCTATTTCAACACCACGCCATCGCGCTATGGCACGATCAAGCCGGTGAAGAATCATCTCGTCGAAACACGCGATATCCTCCGTGAGCTGACGGATAATGGCGCCATGGCGGTGAATGCCTGGATGGTGCTGCTCCACAACACGCTGTTGGGCACGCAATACCCTGATGCCACCGTCGCCAATGCCTTTGGCGACCGCTACATCTACAGTCTTTGTCCATCTCATCCGCAGGCCCGCGCTTACGCTATAGGCCTCGCGCATGACGTGACCGAGTCCTATCCCGTGATGGGCGTCTCGATGGAGTCGCCGGGCTTCGCGCCCTATGCCCACGGCTTCCATCACGAATTTGCGCTGATCCAGCCGAACCGCTGGCTCGACAGTCAGCTGGGTCTGTGCTTCTGCGATCATTGCATTGCAGGCGCTGCCAAGGCCGGGATTAACGCACAGGCGCTCAAGGTGCAGGTGGCAAAAGACATCTCGGATTATCTCGCCAGCGACATCGACTTTCCTGCCGACATGGCCGAAGCTTTCTGGGCCGCGGATACGCGCCTCGATGGCGAGTTGAAAGCATTCCTCGACTGGCGCTGCACCGTCGTTACCTCTCTAGTCGCCGAAATTCGTGACCGTGTCCGCAAGGATGCGAGCCTTTCAGTTATCCCATCGGTCGCGAGGCCAACCGGCGGGGCGTGGTATGAGGGAAGCGATCTTCTTGCGCTTGCAAAAGCCGCCGGCGCCATTGAAGTGTGCTTCTACGAACCCTCGTCGGCACGCGTAAAGGCCGATCTTTTCGACGTGAAGCGGAGGCTGAAGGGCGAGAGCGAGCTTCGCGGCATCATGCGGCCCGCCTACCCGGATTTCTCAAACAAGGGTGATTTCCTTGCCGCCGCCGAAGCCCTTATCGAGGGCGGGGTCTCAGGACTTGCCTTCTACAATTGGGGCCATCTGCGCAAGGCCAATCTCGCGTGGATCGCGGATGCCATGAAACTCTTCGGACAGAAACCATGATGTTCAAGGGCAAGATCATTGCGGTCACGGGCGCGGCAGGCGGTATTGGCCAGAGCCTCTGCCGCTATTTTGCTAGGCAGGGTGCCCATATCGCCGCCATCGACAAGAGCCCGGCACTTGGCAGCTTCATGAGGGAACCCTGGAGCGAAGGCATCATGACTGAACATGCCATCATCGATATCGGTGACAGGGCGGCCGTGACAGAAGCCTTTGCCAGCCTTTCCTTGGCACTGGGGCCCGTCGACATCCTGATCAACAATGCCGGCTTCTCCTCTCATCCGACTTTCGCGCGTACCGATCCCGAGAGTTGGCAATATGAGGTGAACGGCAATCTCAACGGCGCCTATTACTGTGCCCATGCCGTGCTCGATGACATGAAAGCGAAGGGTGGGGGTTCCATCGTTGCCATCGGCTCGGTCAATGGTCTCGGAGCGCTGGGAGATCCTGCCTACAGCGCGGCGAAGGCCGGGATGATCTCGCTCACGAAGTCATTGGCCCTCGAATATGGCCGCTTCAATATCCGCTCCAACATTGTGCTTCCCGGCACGGTCAGAACGCCGCTGTGGGAACGCCGCGCCGCGAAGGACCCCACAGTTCTTGAAACGCTGCGCAAATGGTATCCTCTGGGCCGCATCGTCGATCCAGATGACGTGGCGCGCGCCGTGGCCTTCCTCGCCTCCGACTCCGCCGCCGCCATTACCGGCGTCGCGCTCCCTGTCGATTGCGGCCTGTCGGCGGGCAACATCGTTATGGCGCGAGAACTGACTTTGGAGGATTTCTGACATGGACAGGCTTCGCATCGGCGTCATCGGACTCGGTTGGTTCGGCGAGATTCATTGCGAGACCATTCAGGGCATCTCCAACATGGAATTGGCGGCGCTGTGCACCCGCAGGCCGAACCGCCTGGCAGAACAGGCAGCCAAGTTCGGTGTGAAGAAGACATACGCCGACTATCGCAATATGCTGGCGGATAAGGATATAGATGCAGTCTCGATCGTCACCATGTGGGACCAGCACACCGACCCCACCATCGCGGCACTCGAAGCCGGAAAGCACGTCTTCCTCGAAAAGCCGATGGCCTCGACGGTGGTCGACTGCAATCGGATCAATGCGGCATCGAAGAAGGCCAAGGGCATTCTCCAGATCGGCCATATCTGCCGTTTCAATCCGCGCTACCGGATGGCGAAACAGGCAATTGACGAAGGCCGCATCGGCAAGATCGTGGCGCTCTCCTCCCGCCGCAACATTCCTGCGGCATGGACGCCAACGATCCTCGAGAAGATCGGGCCTATCGTCGGCGATGCGATCCACGACACCGATCTCATGCTGTGGTTCACCGGCGATGCGGTCTCTACGGCCTTTGCACAAACCGTCAGTGTACGGAACTTGAAGTTCCCCGATATCGGCCAGACCATGTATCGCTTCAAGGGCGGTGCCACGGCGACACTCGAAACAGTTTGGTGCATGCCGCAGAAGACTCCCTTTGACATCGACGAGCGCATGTCGATCATCGGTACTGAAGGCATTATCCATATTCAGGATACATTCCCTAACCTTGGCATTGTCGATGCGAGCAGGTTGCACAGCCCGGACACGACCTATTGGCCGATGTTCGACGGCGTCCGCGGTGGCGCCTTGCGGGCTGAGTTCGATTACTTCGCCAACTGTGCGCTGAAGGGCATCACACCTGCAATTGGCCGGCCGGAAGATGCGGCGGCTGCACTCCAGGCGACGCTCGCCGCCGAAGAGTCGGCCCGCACCGGCAACGTCATTCATATCGGATAGGAGATACACATGGCGGACAAGAAATTGAGAGTTCTGGTCGTTGGTCTCGGTAATATGGGACTAAGCCACGCGCTCGCCTACACACGCATTCCGGACTACGAGGTGGCCGGTGTTTGCGAGCGCCGCATCGCCAGCCGCGAACTGCCCGATGCCCTCAAGGCTGCAAAGAAATTCGATAATTTCGAGAAAGCGCTGGCAGAACTCAAGCCCGATGTGGTCTCGATCAATACGCTGCCCGATACACACGCGCAGTTTGCCATGAAGGCCATGGAAGCGGGTGCGCATGTATTTGTTGAAAAGCCCCTCGCCGACACGGTAGAGAACGCCGAGAAGGCAGTGGAGACTGCAAAGCGCACCGGCAAGAAACTCGTCATCGGCTACATCCTCCGTCAGCACCCGTCGTGGATAAAGTTCATCGAGATTGCGCAACAATTGGGAACGCCGCTGGTCTTCCGCATGAACTTGAACCAGCAATCCAACGGCCAAACCTGGGACTGGCACAAGCGCCTGCTGAATTCCTTTCCGCCTATCGTCGATTGCGGCGTGCACTATGTAGATGTCATGTGCCAGATGACCAAGGCGAAACCCATCAAGGTCCACGCCATTGGCGCAAAACTAAGCGACGAGGTCAGCCTGCAGAACTACGGCATGCTGCAGGTGATTTTCGATGACGGTTCGGTCGGCTGGTATGAAGCGGGCTGGGGCCCCATGATGAGCGAGACGGCCTTCTTTGTGAAAGATGTGATCGGACCCAAAGGCTCAGTCTCGATCGTGATGGCGGAGACGGCGGGCAACGTGAAGTCTGACGACATCAACGCTCACACCAAGACTAACCAGATACTGTGGCACCATGCCGACATGAAGACGCCCGACGAGCGCATCGACATGAGAGACGAGCCAAGCCATGACGATCTCTGCGAACGTGAGCAGCGCTATCTGCTGAAGGCAATCAAGGAGAACCTGGACCTGACGGACCACATGAACGATGGCGTCAAGAGCCTCAAGATCGTGATGGCCGCCGATCGCTCGATCCACGAAGGCCAGGTCGTGATGCTCGACTAGCCTGTGGAGGCCGGGCTTCGCAAATCGCGTAGCTTGGGGCCCAGGGCCTCAGGCGTTCGAACGCCGCACTGGCTGCAAATACGTCGGTATCGGCATAGCGCCGCCCGATGATCTGCATGCCCACTGGCAGATCGTCGACCATCCCCGCCGGGATGGAGGCCGCCGGATGACCGATGAAATTGATAGAATAGGTGAGGCACCAGCCGATCAGTAGGTCGACCTCCTCGCCATTGATGTGCGTGGGCCCGACCTTGTTGCCATCGTCTCGGTTCTTCACCGGCATCCCAGCAAGGGTAGACGTGATGAGCAGGTCATGATTTGCGAAAACGCCTTGTACCGCGTCATAGACCTGGCTCCGAACCCATTGATCGCGCGCCAGATGGTTCAGCGTCATCTTCTCACCGATCTCGATATAGCGCAGATATTCGGGGGGAAAATCCTCTCTTTTAACAAGTGGATGCCATACATCTTCATCGTGGCGAAAGTGCCGAGGTTCAGCGGCATCATTAGCCGTGACCACACATCGCTCAATTCACGTTGATGCGTGGTGATGCCGACCTTCACTTCTTCAATTATGGCGCCGGCCTCCTCGAAAACGCGAACGGCTTTCGCCGCCACCTCGGCAATCGCAGGCTCAATAGGAATCACATCAAGGTTGGGGCTGTAGGCAATTCGCATGCCCTCCAACGAACGCTTCAGCGCACCGATGTAATCGACTTTTCGTCGAGGCTGTGGGAATCGCGCGGATCATAACCTTCGAGCACGCTCATGGCCAGCGCAGCGTCCGCCACCGTCCGCGTGATAGGCCCCTCATGCACGTAGGGCTTCGCCCGCGATGGCATTTGGCCGGATGACCACGGGTACGCGGCCGTAGGAGGCCTTGTAGCCATAGACACCGTACCAGGTGGCGGGAATGCGGATCGAGCCTCGCGCACTGGTTCCTTCGACAATTGCCAGCATGCTGTCATCTACCGCTGCCGCACTGCCGCCCGATGAACCGCCGGGATTGAACGTGGTGTCGAAGGGATTTCGCGTGACGCCGAAGAGGTAATTGTCGCAAACACCGCGAAGCCCCATCACCGGTGAGTTGGTCTTGCCCACAAGTATTGCTCCGGCCCTTTCCATGCGCTCGGCAAAGGGGCAATAATACTGCGCGATGTTGTTTTTCAGCGCCCGCACGCCTCCAAAGGTGGTCGGCCAGCCGGACTTGAAATCGAACAAGTCCTTGATGGCCGAGGGAACGCCGTGGAGCGGACCCAGCGCCTCCCCTTTCATCACGGCATCCTCAGCTTTTTTCGCATCCCGCCGCGCGTCTTTGAAACCGAGATAGATCAGGGCATTGAGACTCGGATTTCGCTGCTCGATCCGGGCGATGGTTTCTTCCATCACCTCAATGGGCGAGAGCTTGTGCGGCAATCAGCTTGACCGTCGCGCTGGCGCTCATGCAGGCGGTGTCTGTATCCATGACCATCTCACTGAACAATTCTAATCCATCATTGCGGGAGGCATGGCGCAAGTCCTGCAGCACGCATAGCTGCTGCAGCGGCGCCCTATACGTTTGTAGCAACCGCGGCTTGCGGTCTGACGGCAGTTGGTGCCTAATCCAGTTCGAACAAGGCGATGCAGCACAGCAACGGAGAACAATGATGCCCGGAGTCAAAGGAAGAACCGCTCTGGTAACCGGCGCAGGCAGCTCTGACGGGATCGGGTTTGCGACTGCACGGCTGCTGTTGGCAGCTGGCGCAAACGTGGCAATGACCTCTACCACCAACCGTATTTTTGAAAGATTGGCCGATCTCGGTACTGGCTCCTCCGCAACTTTTGCGCAGCCAGCTGACCTGACAAGGGCCGATGAGGTGGCCGGCCTAGTTGAAATGGTCAACGCCCGTCTGGGTGGGATTGATATTCTCATCAACAACGCAGGAATGACGCAGGTCGGCGGCGACATTCCTGCCGGAAGGTTGCAGGATATGACCGAAGCAGGCTGGGACTATGGCATCGGCATAAATCTCAAGACGGCATTCCTCATGACCCGCGCGGTGCTTCCGGGCATGGTTTCAAGGCGCTACGGCCGGATCGTGCAGATGTCCTCTGTCACCGGGCCTGTGGTCGGGATTGCAGGCAGTTCAGTTTATGCCGCCGCAAAGGCCGGTATGCTTGGCATGACCCGCGCACTTGCAATTGAGGCCGGTTCATCCGGTGTAACGATCAACTGTATCGGACCAGGCTGGATTCAGACTGGATCAAGCTCCGAAGCTGAAATTGTGGCAGGCCGCTACACTCCCATAGGCCGCCCCGGTACGCCCGCCGAAGTTGGCCATGTCGCGGTCTTTTTGGCCAGTGAGGAGGCGAGTTATATCACCGGCCAGATGATCGTGGTCGACGGTGGCAACACGGTGCAGGAGTACAAGGTCGGGAGTTGAACGGCGATAAAGTCTTTCAAAGGCATGACCTCGCCTGCCGACAGTGAAAGTTCCGCTACCATCAAGGCTTCGATGCCCCGTGCCGGAAAACAGTTTTCCAATCCAAAACGGACATGCTAGCCTTTAAATACAGGCGTTTAGATATCGCCTCGAAGAACAAGAAACTGAATTCAGGGAGACATTCGTGAACAGGAAGGTATTTCTCAAGCTGGCATTGGCAGGCGCAAGCGCGCTGGCGATGAGCTTTGGCGTGGCAATGGCGGAGCCGATCAAGATCGCGGTCGCCAATTTTGGCGATCACCCCCAGCTCAACGCGGTTATCGATGGTTTCAAGGCCGAACTGGCCGCTGCGGGCTACAAGGAAGGCGAGGGTGCCGCCTATACCCTCGACCATGTGAACTTTGATGCAACACTCGTTCCGCAGATGCTGAGCAAGATCGAAGCGCAAAAGCCGGCCCTGATCTTGGTCATCACGACTCCGGTCGCCCAGATGGCGAAGAATACGCTCGGCAAGTCGGGCATTCCGCTGGTCTTCGCCGCGGTAACCGATCCTGTATCGGCTGGCCTTGTTCCCTCCTGGGATGCCGGTGACGAAAACATGAGCGGCGCTTCCGACCTGCAGGATGTTGCGGCAACCTTGACCTTTGCCCGCAAGTTGCTGCCCAACGCCAAGAACCTTGGCATCCCCTATAATCCGGGTGAAGCCAATGACGTCTCGCTCATAGAAATCATGAAGACCGAAGCGCCGAAGCAGGGCTTCACAGTGGTCGAAGTGGGCGTCGACAATGTGAACGACATCCCGCAGCGCATTTCCTCGCTCGCTGGCAAGGCGGATGTGATCTACGTGCCGGGTTCGAACCTTATCCAGCCGGCGATCGCTTCGGTTGCATCCGCGGCGTTGGCCTCCAAGATTCCTGTCGTCAACACGGACGGTGGCCCGGTGTCGCAAGGCATCGTGACGTCGAGCTTCGCCATGAGTTACGAGAAGGTCGGCCACAATGCCGGCAAGATCGCCGCGCGCATCCTGAAGGGTGAGAAGCCATCGGCCATTGCGCCCTCGAAGCCGGCTTACGAAGACCATGCGCCCTTGATCTCCAAGAAGGCTGCTGCCGCAATCGGGATGGAGATTCCCGACAGCTTCAAGGATTGCGGCTGCATCGTCGAGTAAGGCGAGGGGGGAGGCTCAATCCGGGCCTCTCTTCATTTTTCAGGAGACTGAGGTGCTGGAGGTCAAGAATGCCCGACACCTGTTCTATCGTGGCCTGCCGGACGAAAAGATTGCGCTTGATGGCCTGAGCCTGTCGCTGGCGCCGGGTGATTTTGCTGTGGTCATCGGCAGTAATGGTGCGGGCAAGAGCACGCTGCTCAATGCCATTTCAGGTGCGATCCGCATTGATGAAGGCCAGGTTCTGATCAATGGCAAGGAGGTGACGGCGATGCCCGTGCACTCGCGTGCACGCCATGTAGCACGTGTGTTTCAGGATCCCATGAAAGGCACCGCAGCCACCATGACGGTCGCTGAAAACATGCTGCTGGCAGAGCTTCGCCATAAGCCTGCGAAATGGCAACGCGGCCTGACCAAGGCGCGGCGCGAGCAGTACCGCGAGCAATTGTCCTATCTTCACCTCGGCCTCGAAAACCGTTTGGACACCATCGTCGCAACCCTGTCCGGCGGGCAGCGGCAATCGCTTTCACTGGTAATGGCGGTGAGTGGCACGCCAGATGTGCTGCTGCTCGACGAGCATACGGCGGCACTCGATCCGCGCACGGCCGATCTCGTGCTGAATGCCACCGTGCGGGCGGTATCCGCCCTCAAGCTGACGACGCTGATGGTGACGCACAACATGAAGCACGCCGTCGAATTCGGGAATCGTGTCGTCATGCTCGATGCCGGAAAGGTCAAGCTGCAGCTGAGCGGGGAAGAGAAGGCGAAGGCAACCGTCAGCGATCTTGTTGGCTATTTCACGGTGAAGACCGACAGCATGCTGCTGGGAGCCGCGCCTTGATCGATTTCTTTTCCGCCTTTGCCGGCCTCATTCCGGTAACACTGGCGCAAAGCCTCATGCTGGGTTTCGTGGTGCTGGCGATCATGATTCCCTTCCGCATCCTCGGTTTTCCGGATCTGACGAGCGAAGGCGCCTATCCGCTGGGCGGTTGCGTCTGCGCACTTGGCATGCTGGCGGGCTTGCCGGCACTTGTGTCGATCCCCCTCGCCATGCTGGCGGGGTTCGCTGCGGGCTGCTTGACCGCCTTCATACATTTGCGTTTCCGCATCCACTCGCTGCTGGCGGGCATCCTGATGATGACCATGCTCTACAGCATCAATCTGCGGCTGCTGGGGCGCTCGAATCAGCAGGTCTTCAACCTCGAAACGATCTTCGGCTTCGTGCCCGAGAGCCTGGCCACGGGCGTTATCCCCAAGATCATCGTGGCCGGTATCATCACCGTCATAATCTATCTGCTGTTGCGGGTTTTTTTCCTCACCGAACGGGGAACAGCAATGCGCGCCGTTGGAGCCAATCCCGATATGGCGGAAGCACAGGGCATCAATGTCTGGACTTATACAGTTGCGGGTGTGGGCCTTGCAGGTGCTTTCGCCTCCTTGAGTGGCGCTATCATGGTGCAGTCGCAGGGTTTTGCCGACGTGAACATGGGCCTCGGGATTTTGATCAATGGGCTTGCGGCCCTAATGATCGGCGAGGCGATTACGGGCAAGAAAACCGTTGTCCGCCAGTTGCTGGCTCCATTCGTTGGAACGGTGGTCTATTATCAGTTGATTTCGCTTTGCCTCGTCGCGGGCTTGCCGCCGGGCGACCTGAAGCTTGCAACAGGCTTGTTTGTGCTGCTCATGCTGGCGGCACCCACTTTGCGCCTGAGGCCGCAAGGCAACGCTCCGCGCGACGTGATGAAGGATGACTAGTCCCGCAGCGAAGGTGACGGGCATCGAAGCAGCGCCCGAGAAATGGTATCTGAAAGAGCCCTTCTCATTTGCTGGCTACCGCGTGGAAGCACTTGATACGGTGCATGTCATCGTGAGCGACGGCACTCATCACGGGCAGGGCGAAGGCGTCGTGCCGATTGTGTTCGATATCACGCTGGACCAGACACTGGCACTTCTCACTGCTGCAAAATATGACATCCTGGCCGGGCAGGACGCAGCAATGATCTGCGCCGCCATGCCTGCAGGTGCTGCGCGCAATGCGCTGGACTGCGCCCTGTGGGACTTTCAAGCCAAGGCAACCGGAAAAACAGTCTGGGAACTGGCCGGATTTGCTCCGGCACCAGCCTCACTTGCTGTCGACCAGAGCATTGGGTTGGCTGCGCCTGAGGCGATGGCCGCTGTTGCAGCGGCCTCTGATCATGCCGTGCTGAAGATAAAGCTGGATACGGTGAAAGTGGTGGAGCGTACCGCGGCCATCAGGTCCGCACGGCCCCGTGCCGCGACCATCGTCGATGC
>JBKJQU010000380.1:0-13445 GCA_046594995.1 Aestuariivirga sp. | reverse complement strand
GAGCGGCCACGGGTTCCCGTTCCGCGATGATGGTTTGCAGGAAGCCGGTAAAGCCCGTGATGATCTGGTCGATCTTGCTGAAGTCCGGCGCTTCCTGGCCGCCGACGATATCGACGAACTTGGTACGGATCTGGCGTAGCGCGGATGCGGCTGCCGCCAGGTCGGCATTCAGAACCTTGATATCCGCAAAGTCATCCGACTTGACGAGGGCGCTGCGCAGGTCTGACTCATCGATAACCGTGTCTTTTTCCCGGGGAGTTACAGCCTTCGATGACAGGAGACAGGTCCGATAGCTGACGGGGCCGATCCTGCGCAGTATGATGAATGGCTTTTCCTGCAGCGGCATCGTGACCGTGGCGGTATCGACCAGTAGGGACAGGTGAGATTCCCGAATAACGAAGGAGCCGTCGAGTGCCCGGGGGTGAACATCTTCCCAATGCCTGTCGATCAGCGCCGCCATGACCCTGACCAGTTCGCAAAAACGCGAGAAGTCGCCGCCAAGAATCGACAGTTTCGCAAGCGGGATCAACAGCCTGATATCGCGGCTGCGTTTGAGAAGCGTCAGCAGCGGCGCCATTTCGGCGGCCAGATTGAAGCCGGTGAAAAGCTCCGTCATCTCCGACGAGCTTGTCATCTTGGGTGGATTCGAAAACTTCAGGTAGCTTTGCGGAAAACGCCCTTCGAGCGATGTGAGGACGCCGTCGAAATCGGAGTCGCCTTCAAGATCTGGCCCGCACGGATCGTCTGCCGATACCGGGCTGAGAACGAAATCGAACTGTCCCATGCCCGGTTACCGGTATCAAGCCCAGCGGCGCGACGCGGATTTACTGCAGAACGAGGCGTGTCTCGACGCGGCGGTTGGCGGGATCGAAGGGATCTTCGCCGATCGGACTTTCCTTGCCAAAACCCTTGGCCAGAAGCTTGGACCCATCGACACCAAGGCCGCTGAGGAATGCAACGACTGAGTTGGCCCGCTTTTCGGAAAGTGCGCGGTTGTACGCGTCGCTGCCGGTTGCGTCGGTGTAGCCTTCGATCGAGAAGCTGGCGACGGAAAGACTGGGGCTCTTCAAAGCCTGCGCGAAAGCGGTCAGGTTGAGCTTGGCATCCTCGGTCAGCGTGGCCGAGTTCTTTTCGAAGTTTACACGCAGGTTGAAGCCGGCAGGCTTCTTGCCGGCAATCCCGCACTCTTCTTCCGTGCCGACACAGATGCCGCGCGTGGCCTGCTGCTCGCTGAAGAATTTCACGATGTCATCGGGTGAATAGGCAGCGTCTCCGGCATTTGCCGGCAGAGCGCCGGATGACACGAAAGCCGCTGCCAAAAGCAGGTTTCTAATGCGCATATTAACCTCCAACGCTGAAAAGTCAGTGTTTACTATGCACGTGGCAGCAGTTAAAGTCAACTTAGGAGGCGTTGATAAACGCGTCTGGCTGACGCGACGAGGAAAGGGAATCTATGGCCCAAAGTCCGACCCAGGCAAACCGGATCGGATCGCTTTCCACACCCTTGGGCGGGGACAAGCTCCTCCTTTTGCGCGCCTCGATCAGCGAGGGTCTTTCGGAACTCTTCGAAATCAATGTTGACGCGCTCAGCACCGAAGCCAATCTCGACTTCAATTCAGCCATCGGCGAGAAGTGTTGCGTTTCAATCAAGAACTATGACGGCACGCCTCGTCATTTCAACGGCATCCTCACCGCCAGTCAATGGACCGGCAAGTATAACGAATTCTACACCTACCGTCTGACGCTGCGCCCATGGCTTTGGCTGCTGTCACGGTCCACCGATTGCCGCATCTTCAAGGATAAATCGGCGCTCGACATCATCAAGGATGTGTTCGGCAAGCACGGTGCCTTTTCGAGGATCAAGGACCTGGCCAGTTCCTCCTACGATAAGATCAAGTACTGTGTGCAGTACCGGGAAACCGATCTTGCCTTCGTCAGCCGGCTGATGGAGGAGTACGGCATTTACTATTATTTCGATCATTCATCGAGCGAGCATGTGCTTGTCCTGAGTGACGGCCTTTCCTCCCATTCGGCGAAGGCCAGTGGCGAAACCCTGAAGTACCGGCCCATTCCAAACAGCAGCGTACGGAAGGAAGAGTATCTTTTCAGCTGGACGGCCGAGAGAACCTTCAACACAGGCAAGGTCATTCTCAACGACTATGATTTCAAGAGGCCCGCCGCATCGCTGATTGCGGAGAGTTCGGGTGGCGGCGGCTACCAGAACGATGCCTTGAAGATCTACGACTATCCGGGCCGCTACAAGGAAGAATCCCTTGGCAGCACGCTGGCAAAGGTCAGGCTCGAGTCCGAGCAGGCAGCCGACCGCCGCTGCTATGCCGATGGCGACAGCGTTCACAGCATGCCGGGCGCGCTGATCACGCTGGCAGATCATCCCGTCGGAGGCCTGAACAAGCGTTATCTGGTTGTCAGGGCGCTGCACAGCTACAGTAGCGATGGCTATCGCAGCGGCGGAGGCTCAGCCGGAGGCGAAAGTTACACGGGCCGCTACGAATTTCTCCCCTGTACCGTCCCCTTCCGCGCACGCCAGATCACGCCGAAGCCCATCGTCCACGGCCCCCAGACCGCGAAGGTGGTTGGCAAGGGTGAGATCGACGTCGATGCGGATGGCTGCATTCTGCTTCAGTTCCACTGGGATCGCGACAAGGTGGAATCCCGCCGCGTGCGGATCGCGCAGGTGTGGGCCGGCAAGTCCTGGGGTGGAATTTTCATTCCCCGCGTTGGCCAGGAAGCGGTCGTTGAATTCGTCGAAGGCGACCCCGACCGGCCATTGGTCGTCGGCACTGTTTACAATGGCGAACACCCGACCCCTTATGGTCTTCCTGACGAAAAGACAATCGCCGGCCTGAAATCCAACTCGACGATAGGGGGCAAGGGTTTCAACGAGTTCATTTTCGACGACAAGAAAGGTTCCGAACTTGTCCGGCTGCACGCCCAGAAGGACATGGCGGGCAAGATCGAGAACGACGAGGCCCGTGATATCGGCAACAACCTGCGGATCGACGTCGGCAACGATGAGACCGTGAAGGTCGGCAACGTGCTGTCAATCACGGCCGGAACCAAGATCGAACTGATCTGCGGGCAGAGCAAGATCGTGATGACGCCCGGAATGATCGCCATGGAGTCGCCTGTTATCACCGCCAAGGCCAACGTGCTCCTGACTGCGGAATCGCCGCTCACAACGGTCAAGGGTGATGGCACGCTGATCCTGAAGGGCGGCGTGGTGCTGATCAATTGATGCGATGGCACAGACGTGGGCAATCCTGACATGACATTTGCCGCCATCACTCCAGGCGCCGGCCATCTGGCTTCAAGCCTGCGCGTGGTCTCCTGATGCGCCTGCGGTTCACCACGGCTGCTCAGGTTTTCGAGGCATTCCCGACAGCGCGTGAGGAAATCGGGCACGCGCCTTCCGAAGTGCATCCGCTGGTGTTTCTCAAGCAGTTGCAGGACAGCAGCATGCCTGAAGATGCGATCGGCTTTTGCGCCTATATGCTGCCGCGCCGGGAGGCCGTGCATTGGGCTTGCCATTGTATCCGCACCACCAGCGGCGAAATCGAAGGCGAAACTGAACGTCTGATCGGCCTTGCCGAGCAATGGGTGGCCGAACCCGAAGAGGACAACCGCCGGAAGGCGCTCGAAGCCGGAATGGCATCCGCTGCAGAAGGGCCTGCGGCCTGGAGCGCGCTCGCGGCGGGCTGGTCCGGTGGCAGCATCATCGGTGAGCCGCACCAGCCGGTTCCGCCTCCGCCGCATCTGACGGCGCAGCTCGTGCGCGCCGCCGTGCTCACGGCTCTGGCAGGTGTTCCTGCCAAACAGCGGCGGGAGCATTTGAGCAGCGCGGTCCAGGCTGCCGTCAGCCTGATCGAGCAGTAGCCGTTACTTTTAACGCAGCCGCACCTATCATGTGGCGGGACGGCTGTGAAATGGGTTATCACAGTGAAGCTTGTAGTTGACGGATAGATGCTGTGCTCATTCTGAAAGTTGAGAATTTCGACCGGCTGGGAGATGGCGGGCCGCTGCATTTCGAAGCGGAGCGGAGAGGCTTCGACTTCGGCCGCGACCAGCACCTGGACTGGACCCTGCCAGACCCGACGCGGAAGATTTCGGGCAAGCACTGTACGGTGCTCTTCGAAAAGGGCGGATACTATCTCTATGACGTGTCCACTAACGGCACCTTTGTAAATGGCAGCAACAGAAGGGTCCAAAGCCCTTATGAACTGCGCCATGGCGACGAGATGGTGGTTGGCGACTATGTGATCTCGGTGGCGGTCAGCGGGGCCGGGGTTTCCCCGCCCTATGCTGCCCCCGTTGAAACCCATACGCCGCCGCAACCCCAGCCGTCTTCCGACCTGTGGGATGCCGGAACGCACTCCATCGCGCCGATCAGCCGGCAGGAGTTGATGCCGCCTCAGGCCCAGCCTTCGCAGGGTGCCGATTTCCTGAGCAATGTCGCAGCGCCATTACCGTCCGTAACCCATAATACGCCACAATGGGATGCTCCGCCGCCTGCTCCTCCTCCCGCGCCGCTGGCGAGGGACCCATGGGCCGAGTCGCAGCCCCCGCAACGCCCGCCGGAGCGCGCGGCACCCCCTCCGCCACCTTCCCTGCCGCCTGTCCCGGTTGGCGATGATTGGGTTGCCCCGCCCACGCAGCGCAGCAGCATGAACATTGCGAACATCGTTCGCGACGTGCCATTTCCCGCGCCGCGCCCGGCGCCGCCCGCAGCCCCGCAGCAAGCCGCACCGCCGCGCATGGCGGAAGAACCCCGCCGTCCGCCTCCACCGCCCGCTGCGCCCGCGGGCCCTTCCCCGGAGCAGCTTCGCGCGCAGTTCGAGCAGGAGATGATCCGGCGTTTTGCCGAGGGCGCCAATATTCCCGCAGGCCTGCTGGCCACCCGCAACGCCGGTGATCTGGCATTCGAGATGGGAGAGATCCTGCGGCTTGTGTGCGCGAACCTCATGCAGCTGCTGAAGGCGAGAGCCGAGATGAAGTCGGTTGTGCGCACTGCCGAGCGCACCATGATCGAAGCGCGCGAGAACAATGCCCTGAAATTCACGCCGAGTGCCGAGGCAGCGCTCTCGATCATGTTCGGACAACCCTCGGCGGGCTACCTCGATCCGCGCGCCACGCTTGACCGCAGCTTCTCCGATCTCAAGATGCATGAAGCGGCGACCTTCTCCGCCATGCAGCAGGCAGTGATCCAGCTGTTCGAGGAATTGTCGCCCGAGGCAATCGAGCAATCCGCGGGCGGTGGCAACAAGCTCGGCTTCCTGGGCGCGAAGTCACGCAACTGGGAACACTTCGTCGAGCGCTGGAAGGCGAAGGCCGGTGGCAGCGAACATGGCATGCTCGATGCGTTCCTGGACGAATTCGCGGCTTATTATGACGCCGCAATTCCGAAACGCAGACAATAGCCTGAGACGGCCATGACAAGGGTGACGGCATGAAATTATCGGGTCTGAGGGCCGCAACGGGACTGGCAGCAGGGGGTGTCATCTTCGCATCCATTGTGCTGGGCATGGCGGATGCGATGGCGCAGGAAGCAAAGACCGATGGTCAGGTGCCCTGGGTCTTCGCGTGCGGCGCCAATGGCACCGATACGCCGCTGCAGTGCCGGATGACCCAGGAACTCTTCTCTACCGAAAACCGGCAGCGCGTGCTGGCAATCACGGTGGCGGCTGCCCAGAACAATGCCACGGACTTCGAAATGACGCTGGCGCTGCCGCATGGCGCATTGCTGCCGCCGGGCCTGTCGCTCAAGATCGATGAGCAGGAAGCAGTCGTCGTGCAGATCGAGTCGTCAAATGCGGCAGGCGTCTATGCGCGCGTGCCGCTCGGCGGTGATCTGGGCAATGCAGTGCGCCGCGGCATCAAGATGGTGATCGGCGTGACAAACCGCGCCGGCAATCAGGTGCAGATACCCGTAAGCCTCACCGGCTTCTCGGCTGCGCTCAAACGGCTTGCGGTCATCAAGTAGCGAATTGACATTCGCAAGGGTTGCCTTGAAGACTTCTTGTTGGCTCTGTAACATAAGTTCTGGGCCGAGGCCGACCGGCCAGCCTCTGGAGTGGTTCCGACCTGAATGTTAAGACGGGCACCAGCAAGTGAATGTGCGAAGATTGTGCGGCTGCTGGCCTGCATCTGGGCTGTTCTGTTGCTTGCCGGGGCCTTCATCGGAACGGAAGCTCAGGCACAGACCTCCAAGCGTTTTGCGCTGGTCATCGGCAACAGCAAGTATGAGAATACGCAATCCTTGCCGAACGCCGCGGGCGATGCAGAGGAATTTGCCGCAAAGCTGAAGAAGCTGGGGTTCGATGTCGAACTCGGAATCGACCTCACGCGGCTCGACTTCAAGAATCTGGTGTCCGATTTCCGCGCCAAGATCAAGGCGGCGGCGGCTGAGGATGTCGTATTCTTCTACGGCGGTCACGGATTTTCACTCGACGGATTCAATCACCTCGTACCAGTCGACGCAGGCCTGAAAGACAAGGATTTGCTGGCCTACGAAACGCTGACCCTCGATGAAGTGATCGAGAGCATCCGGGTGACCAAGAAACAGAACACCGTGGTATTTCTCGATGCTTGCCGCAATAATCCCCTGCCGCAAGATCTGCGCGGCGACGGTGTGGGCGAAGGACTTTCCGAGCTGAGGATGAGCCTGCGTGGCACACTCGTGTCTTTCGCGACGGAGCATGGTCGACTTACTGGTGATGGCTTGGGTGACGATAGCCCATATGCGCGGGCACTGCTCAGATACATTGATACGCCCAACCAGTCGGTGAACGATCTTCTTATTAATGTCCGTAACAGCGTATTTGCAGAGACCAACGAAAAACAATCTCCGGTAGAACAAGGTGGACTATACGGATCTGTAATATTTAACAAAGGTGAAACGGCGGTTGCAGCTCTCCAGGAACAGCCGGAGCCTGAGCAACCCGAAACACCACCTGCCGCAACCGCGCCAACCGAAGAAGACAGCATGTTCTTTGAACCGGTGACGCCCGAAGCGCCGCCCCAAATGCCTGAGGTCAAGGCGCCTGTGCCGGAAGTCAGTCCCCAGGATGCTCCGCCTGTGGAGGCACCTGCCAACGCCGCGCCGGTTCCGGAGATGGAGACAGCGGGTTCATTGAAAGAACTTCCTTTGGGTTCCACCGGAAATGAGGTCGCTCCGAAAAGCGATAAGAGTGAAAGTTTTTCAACCGGGAAAAGCATTGCGGAGGAGTATGTACCAACAAAGCCTGAAACCAGTTTCAACGTAGCAATTCTCCAGCCGGAAGAGGCGCTGGAACCATCGTCGAGATCATCTGCGGGTTCATTGCCGGAAGGTGAAGCGAGCCGCACGATTGATCCCATCGTAGACCAGGGGATGGCGGCGTCGGAATCTGCTTCCGCCACCCCGGAACTGCCGTCCGCTGGGGGAAGCCCGGTGATCGAGGGCGTCGAAGTCCTGCCCGACCCGGAGCAACCCGCCGATGATGGCGGCATGAAATTCGAGGCTCCCGTCGCCACAGAAGAACCTGCGGCAAGGCAGGCCGCTGACAGCGTACCGCAGCAGCTGCCCGGCACTGAAACCTCTGCTCCCGCCAAGGAAGAAGAAACCGTCGTCGCACTGAACACGGCGCCGGAGGCCGATATTGCCGAGACCGGTGTCGTTAAAGGCATTCAGGAGGAACTGCGCCGCGTCGGATGTTTCGATGGCTCGCCCGATGGCAAGTGGGGCAACAAATCAGCCGACGCGCTGGGTGATTATTTCAAGCAGAAAGGCAGGCCGGAAACTGGGCTCGAGCCGAACGGCGCGCTGCTTGGCGAATTGAAGAGCGATTCTTCCGCTGAAGTCTGCGTGGCATCGGTGGAACCTTCACAGGCTTCGGAACCCGCCAAGCAGGCTGGAAAGCGGGCCAAGACTACTGCTGAGCGGAAGGATAAGCCGGCCGCCTCGAGGCAGAAGCCTGCGGCTTCGAAGCCCAAGGCCGGCGCCGAAAAGCCGAAGGCTGCAACGGCGAAAGCCAAGCCCGCCGCCACCAAGCAGAAGCCAGCCGCCGCCGCAAAGCCCAAGCCCTCTGCACCTGCGAAGAAGAAGCCGGTATTGATCATCGGCATGTGATGGAGCACACTTCTTGTGTTCGACGTGTCGCGAATTGCCGCTGTCCTTCCGGATTGATGTGATGAAGCGATGAGCAAACGGCCCAGAGACCTGGACGTGATCGCAAAGCGCAGCGTGGCACCGCGCGCCCGCAATGAGAGCGGCTCGCGCGCGCCGCGCCAGCATTCGCTTCCACCTGTCAAGACGCAGAAACCTGCTGCTGCCACTAAGCCTGAGGCGGTGGCTAAACCGCAAAGCCCGCCATCGAAGCTGCCGTTGATGGTCTTTGCACTGATCGCGCTGATCGGCCTTGGCGCCTCATCGGCTGCGCTGATGATCCATGTCATGACCGGCGGAAAACAGACGGATTTTTCCGAAGAAGTACTGGCCCAGGAACTGGTTCCGGTCGAAATCCCGCAGGACAGCACTGGCGAGACACCCACCGCCGGGACTGATGAGACCGAAGGCAGCCTTCCGGTGGATGAGGCGCTGGAAGAGATTGTAACGCCCGATGGCCCAACCCTCATGGCCGGGCGGGGCAACCCCATCGTGGTCAGCCGCCAGCAGAGCGTGACGCGGCAACTGGCGAAGATCGAGAGCGGAAAGATAAAGGCTGCCGCCGCCCTGAAGCTATCAGGCGAGCTGTTCCGCCTGACCGACAACCTGAGTGAAGCCGCAGGCAGTCTCGTCTCTGCGGCGCCGGGATCACAGCTCAACTTCGCCTTCAACGCTTCCGGATCGGTGGAGAGCGGCGATGACGGTGATGGTGCGGAGCCCGCCGTAGCCGATCCCGGCAACGCCGCAATCATCCGGGTGAATAATCCGGACGAGAACCAGGGCCGCGCATCGCGCATCATGTTCACACGCGAGATCGAGGACCAGGCGGCCTTGACCGACGTGCTTGTGGCAGGTGGCTTCGATGGCGACCTGTCCAAGGTTCTCGATGCGGAAGTCAAGCGCCAGCTCCAGATCGAGAAGCTCGGCAAGGGCTATGCCGTCGCCGCCGTTGGTATCAAGCCGGGCGAGGATGATACGGGCTTCGTGCCGGTTCAGCTGGCGATTTTCAAGGACGGCAAGTTTCTCCGTGCCCTCGCCATCAGCGAAACCGACAGCTACGTCTCCGCCGCAAACCCGTGGTTCGACCAGGATCCCTTCCACCGCGATGACGAAGTGGCGGGCACCGGAAAACAGCGGCTTCTGGATGTGATCTATGCAGCGGCCGTCCGCAACAATCTGCCAACCGCCGTCACGGGTGAAATCATGATGCTCCTGTCACGCAAGCATGACCTCGAGCAGACTGCGAATGGCGGAGAGACGATGCAGGTGGTCTATGCCACCAGGGCGCGGGACCGGAAAAGCGGCCTCGGCAAGGTTCTTTATGTGAAGATCGACCGGGGCAGCGAAGAGCCGCTGGAATGCTTCGCCTTCCAGCTTGAGGCGAAGAAACCTTTTGAATGTATTTCCGGAACGGGCGACGGCGCCACGACCGGCGGCATGACGGCACCAGTGCGTGGCCAGATCGTCCGCAAGTTTGGACCGGGCAAGGATCCGGTGACCGGCAAGAAGGGCGTCTCCAATGGCGTCGAATGGCTGGCGCCTCCCGGAGCGCCCGTCGTCGCGGCATATGCCGGGAAGGTGGAATTCGCGGGGCAGGACCCGAAGCTGGGCAATGTCGTGAGAATAGCCCATGACGGCGGCCAGGTGACGCTTTACGGGCGGCTGAAGACCATTTCCGGCAACATTGCCGAGGGACTGAGCTTGAGGTCTGGGCAGCGGATCGGAACGGTGGGGATTGCGGATGCCTCTGGTGATGCGCGGCTCTATTTCGAGATGCAGCGCGGCGGCCAGCCTGTCGATCCCTTTGGCGAGTATCAGGCGCGGGTAGAAAAGGGCGGCGCGGTCGAATCGCTGGTCTATCGGATCACCACCGTCGAGAGCGGCAACAACTGCAAGGCCAAGAACCCGCTGTCGACAGCGGCAGGCCTCGGGCAATTCATCGAAAGCACCTGGCTCACCATGATCCGCTCCTACCGGCCCGACCTCATGGCCGGGCGCTCGCGCGGTGAAATCCTCAACCTCCGCTATGAATGCGGCATCGCGCTTGAGATGACCACGGCGCTGACGCGGCAGAACGCCGGTTACATCCGCTCGCGCGGTCATTCGGTCACGCCGGGCAATCTCTATCTGGCGCACTTCCTGGGACCGGGCGGTGCTGCAAGCGCACTTGGATCTTCACCCAGTGAGTCTGTACTCAACGCCTTCGGAGCGGCCGTCGTGCGCGCCAATCCCTTTCTCGAGGGAAAAAGCGTGGGATGGCTCATCGAATGGGCTGCGCGCAAGATGGCCGGCAAGGGCAAGGCCCCGATCATCGCCCCTTCCAGAACCGCGACAGCACAGACGCTGTCATTGTCTTCGAACAAGCAATTCACGAAGTTCCGGGATGCCGTGCTTGCCATGCTCGAATAGCCCCGTCTCGCATGTTGGCAATGCTACGGGCTTGTCATATGGTCAGGCAAAGACGTTAGTGGCAGACTGAATTCAATCCGGGAGTGAGACGATGCGGCGTTCGGCACTGGCACTGGTTTCGGCTTTGGGGCTTTTCGCCTCCGCCGTGGGCGCTTCGGCGCAGGAGTTGCGGTTCAACCTCGATCTCATCGGCAGTGAAGACACCAAGGACGGCAAGTGCAGCCTGGTGTTCCTGGCAAGGAACAAGCTTGGCATCGACATCAGAAACGCCCTGTTCGAGGTGACGATCCTCGACGTTTCCGAACAGGTGAAAGGCACGATCAATCTCAGGCTTCCGGCCATCGCGTCGGGAAAGCAGCGCGCCGTCAAGTATGAATTCCAGGTTCCTTGCAAGCAGATTGCCTCGCTGCTGCCCGGATACTTCAAGGAATGCATGGGCGACAAGGACAGCCTTGACCTTTGCAATGCCGGTTTGCGCATGTCGAGCAAGATCAAGATCGCCTTTACCGACGAAGCCACGTGATCGCGGTGCGGCCTGCCGGTAACATGCGATGATCATTGATGCCGCCATGATCATCGAGCGTGCGGGCCCCGTTGGCATCGTCATCATCGCACTGTCGGTGATCGCGCTTGCGGCATCGATCTACAAGGTCATCCAGTTCCTTCTGCTGCGCGTCGGTAGCCACAGAACGGCACTTGCGGCATCGCAGACCTGGCTCGACGGCGACCACCAGGGGGCCTTCGCCATGGTCGAGAACCATCCGGCGCCGCTTTCAAGGGTGCTGGCTCATGCCATGCGCGGCCTCACCCACGGCAGCGCGCATTTCGAGCAGGTGAAGGAAGATGTGGCGCGCGTCGCCACGGAAGAACTGCGAAAGCTCCGGAAATATCTGGGGCTCATCGAGCTGATCGGCCAGCTGGCGCCGCTTCTGGGGCTGCTGGGCACGGTGATCGGCATGATCCAGGCTTTTGCCGATCTTCAGCAGTCGGGCGCCGTTGTCAATCCGGCAACGCTTGCAGGCGGCATCTGGACTGCACTCCTCACCACGGCGCTGGGCTTGGCCGTTGCAATCGTGTTCTCGACCTTCACGGCATGGTTCGAAGCGCGCATCGAGTCAGAGCGCTCGGTCATGGAAACGACGCTGACGGGCTTCCTCGCCAACCGTATCACCGACGAGCAGGCCCGCGATTTTGACGATGTGACCGCTTTCCCCGGCAAGCGGAACGCCCATGCGAATTGAGGCGCCACGCCGCATCGCGCGTCCCATTCCCCTGACGCCGCTGATCGACGTCGTGTTCCTCCTTCTGATGTTCTTCATGCTGTCCACGACATTTGCGAAGTTCGGCCTGTTCGGAATGTCCGGCGCCGTGCGCGAAGACACGGGCGTCGAATCCGCAGCCATCTCCGGAACCGTGCCGGGCGTGCTGGTCGAGGTCTCGGCAGGCCCGCTCGTCCGCGTCAATGGCAAGGCATTGCAACTCCAAGAATTGGTCCCGAAGCTCAACAGCCTGAACGCAAGCGGTGTCAGCGAGGGTATAATCCGTATACGGAGGGATGCGCGGGTACAGGATCTATTGACCGTTCTGGAGATCGCACGGACCAGCAAGCTCCGGTCATTGTCGCTGTCGCAATAGGGCGGGCGCGATGAAGATCCCTTCACCCCGCAGGCGCAAGGTTTCGGACTGGCAGCTGCAGCTCATCAACATCGTGTTCCTGCTCCTGCTGTTCTTCGTCATCAACGGCACCATCTCGAACATCCAGGATTTCCGCATCGAACTGCCGAAGACAACCGAACTGACCAGCGGCGGCACTGTATCGGAAGCAGCCTATATCAGCGAAGCGAATGTGCTCACTTTTCGCGGTGCGGCGGCAACCGGTCAATCCATCGCGAAAGCGTGGTTCGCGGAAGATGTCCCCGGCCGGAAGCTGGCACCCTTCCTCGTGATCGCCGACCGCCGCCTTCCTGCCTTGCAACTCATCAGCAGGCTGGAAGAAATGAAGGCCGCGGGGCTGGTGAGCCTGACGCTCGTCACCATCCGCGAGGCCGGCGATGCAAAATAGCATTGCATGGATCGCGTCCGCATGCCTGTCGGTGGCCGCTCACTATGGGCTTATGGCGGCGGCGGGCCAGATCCCGCTTCCCCAGTCCGATCAGCAGCCATTGGCCGAGGTGCTGCTGGGCAACCCCACGTTCCAGGCGGTGACGCTCGATGCCACGGCGGCGGCACCGGGCGCGGCCATACAAACCAGTGAAACCCTGTTGGAGACTTCCGGCACGGCAGATCAGGAAGCGGTGCCTGTTGAGGCCGCAGCAGCGGAGCCAAAGGAGAATGGCGAAATCGCGCAGAGTGTTACTGCGGAGAATCAGAGTGCATCTACCGCCGCCGAACTTGCACCTGATGGCAAAGCTGAAACCGTCATCCAGGCTGGCAATGAAGCTGAGCCGAAGTCCGCGGTGCCTGCGGCAACTGTTGCAACAGAAGCTCCACCAGAGCTGACGCAGGACGTGGCTGTCGCCCCATCTGCCGAAACATCACCTGCTCCCGCACTCCTGGCACCCGCACAGGAGGCTTCCACAACAGCGTTGCCCGCGCAGGACTTCGCCGCTGTCAACACCACACCTGCTCCGGCTGCAGAGACGCCTCCTGCACAGGCGCCTGCTGTTGAAGCACCGGCTGCAAAAGAAGTTGCCGAAGTCACCGCCGGAACTGCCGCCTCCCCAGTGCTTGCGGCAGTTCCGGCGGTGACTTCGGCAACTTCTTTTGCAGCCGCCTCCCCAGTGCTTGCGGCAGTTCCGGCGGTGACTTCGGCAACTTCTTTTGCAGCCGGTGCTTCAACAGCAGGCGCCTGTGCAGGAGGCGTCTCTGCAGCCGG
>JBKJQU010000338.1:0-6142 GCA_046594995.1 Aestuariivirga sp. | reverse complement strand
CGTGAGAACGACGGTTTCCTCGGTCTCTGGCTTCGGAAGCACTTTCAGGATAATCGAGGTGAGTGCAGCCAGCGTGCCGTAGGAACCCGTCATCAGCTTCGGCAGGTCATAGCCCGTCACGTTCTTGACGACGCGCGCGCCCGCCTTGAAGACTTCGCCGCGCCCGCTCACGCCGCGCATGCCCATGACATGATCACGTGCAGCACCCGCCTTTAGCCGGCGAGGGCCTGAAAGATTGCACGAAACGAGCCCGCCGATGGTGCCGCAGTGGGCACTCCCCAGTAGCCTGGAATAGTCCGGTGGCTCGAAGGCAAGCTGCTGGCCCTTCGCATCGATCATCGCCTCGATGTCGGAAAGCCTGGCACCCGGCCCTGTTTCGAGGATCAACTCCTCGGGTTCATAGATGGCGAGGGCGGAGAACTCCGACATGTCGAGAGTCACCGCCGCCTGAACCGGGCGGCCAAGCCCCCGCTTCGTAGCCGTGCCGATGATCTCGAAGGGGCCGCTGGCGCTGGCAATGATCTCGGCAAGCTCCGTCTCGGAGGTGGGCTTCACAATCCCGCTCATCAAAATCTCGGAATGTCGGCAAAGGGCAGTTGACCGTTCCGGACATGCATACGCCCAAGCTCGGCGCAGCGGTGGAGCGTGGGGAAGACCTTGCCGGGATTGAGCAGCCCCTGATCGTCGAAGGCGCATTTCACGCGCATCTGCTGCTTCAGGTCGATTTCCGAGAACATCTCGGGCATCAGATCGCGCTTCTCGATTCCAACGCCATGCTCGCCCGTGAGCACACCGCCGACCTTTACGCAGAGCCTCAGGATATCGGCACCGAACTGCTCGGCGCGCTCCAGCTCGTCCGCTTTATTGGCATCGAACAGGATGAGCGGATGGAGATTGCCATCTCCCGCATGGAACACATTGGCGACGCGGAGGCCATATTTCACCGAAAGCTCGCTCATGCCGCGCAAGACTTCCGGCAGGCGCTTGCGGGGAATCGTGCCATCCATGCAGAGATAGTCGGGCGAGATCCGCCCAACCGACGGAAACGCCGCCTTCCGCCCCGCCCAGAACAGCAGCCGCTCGGCCTCCGATGTCGAGACACGCAGCGTGGAGGATCGGTTCGCGGTGGCAATTTCGGAAACACGGTCAATGAGGTGATCGACCTCAACTTGCGGCCCGTCGAGCTCGACGATCAGTAGAGCCTCGACATCCAGCGGATAGTCGGCATGAACGAATTCTTCCGCCGCGTGGATGGCAGGCCGGTCCATCATTTCCATTCCGCCTGGAATGATTCCGGCCGATATGATGTCGGCCACGCATTTGCCCGCGTCCTCGCTGGTGGAAAATCCGACCAGCACGGCACGCGCCGTCTCGGGCTTCTGCAGGATACGCACCGTCACTTCGGTGACCACGCCCAACAGGCCTTCCGAGCCTGTCATCAGTCCCAGCAGATCATAGCCTTCCGAATCGAGGTGCTTGCCGCCGAGGCGGATGACTTCGCCCGTCACCAGCACCATTTCGATTCCCAGCACGTTGTTGGCGGTGAGGCCGTATTTCAGGCAGTGAACTCCGCCGGAGTTTTCCGCCACGTTGCCGCCGATGGTGCAGGCGATCTGCGAGGAGGGGTCCGGCGCATAATAGAAGCCCTTGTGCTCCACCGCCCTGGTGATGGCAAGATTGGTGACGCCCGGCTGCACCACGGCGCAGCGGTTGGCGTAATCGATATCAAGCACCCGGTTGAACCTGGCCATGCCCAGCAGAATGCCATCCGCCAGCGGTAGCGCGCCGCCAGAAAGGGAGGTGCCAGCACCGCGCGGCACCACCTTTATGCCATGTTCATGGGCGTAGTTGAGGACTTCCGACACCTGCGCGGTTGTTTCTGGCAGAACCACGACCAGTGGCATCTGCCGGTAGGCCGTCAGCCCGTCGGTTTCATAGGCCCGCATCTCCACCGGGGCCTCGATCACCCCTTCGCCTGGAACGATGCGGCGAAGTGCAGCGGCAATCTCGGCCCTTCGGCCAATTGCTTTAGCATCAGGTATGGGCATTTTAAGCATGAGACGGCAACTTGATCTCTCTGACGGACTTATGAATTTAAGGTGCTAGAAATAGCGCCCCATCGAACTGCAATGCAACGGAAGATCCAGGAGTTACATAATGAAGAAGTCCATGACCCTCGCACTGGCCCTGCTGGCCTCTCTCTCTGGCGCTGCACTCGCCGAAGGCGATGCCGCCAAGGGCGAGAAGGTGTTCAATAAGTGCAAGGCCTGCCATGTGGCCGATGCCGAGACCAACAAGATCGGCCCCCATCTCAAAGGCCTGATCGGACGCAACGTCGCATCGGTGCCGGAGTACAAGTATTCCGAAAGCATGCTGGAATTTGCCAAGGCCAACCCGATATGGGATGACGCCTTGTTCCTAAAGTACATCGAGAACCCGAAGGCGCTGGTCCCCAAGACCAAGATGGTGTTTCCGGGCCTCAAGAAGGAAGACGAGCGGGCAGACCTGCTCGCATACCTCAAGACCAAGATGTAGCAGCAAAACGGCTTGCGGGGTTCCCCGGGGGCTGGCAAAACGCGCTGGCTCCCGTATCCCGAGGTTTTATGACTGAGACTTCCCCCCGCGTCGGATTATTCGTCACCTGCCTCGTCGACATGATGCGCCCCTCGATCGGCTTTGCCGCGGTGAAGCTGCTGGAGGACGCCGGCTGCACGGTGGACGTGCCCGAGACCCAGACCTGCTGCGGCCAGCCTGCCTACAATTCCGGCGACAAGCGCGATGCCACCATCCTCGCCCGCAACGTTATTCGGGCTTTCAGGGGCTTTGACTACGTGGTGGTGCCTTCGGGCTCTTGCGGCGGCATGATCATCAAGCATTATCCCGAACTCTTCGAGGAAGGCTCCGCCGACCATCAGGCGGCGGTCAATCTCTCGAACCGCACGTATGAACTGGTATCCTTCCTCACCCGCGTGATGAAGGTCGAAAGGGTCGATACGGCATTTCCGGCGAAGGCGACGTATCATGATTCGTGTTCCGGCCTCCGCGAACTGGGCATCAAGGCGGAGCCCCGCATGCTCCTGGCTTCCGTCGAAGGCGTCAGCCTCCATGAGATGACGGACTCGGAAGTCTGCTGTGGCTTCGGCGGCACCTTCTGCGTGAAGTACCCGGACATTTCCGACAAGATGCTGGAGAAGAAGCTGAAGCACATTCATGCGACAGGCGCCGACACGCTGATCGCCGGTGATCTGGGCTGCCTCATGAACATGGCCGGCAAACTCAAGCGCGAGGGCAGCCCCGTACAAGTGCGCCATATCGCCGAGGTGTTGGCGGGCGATCATGCCACGCCTGCAATCGGGGAAGCGGAATGATGGAAGGCTCCACCGTCACCTTCAAGGAAAACGTCACCCGCGCGCTGGCCGACAAGCCGCTGCAATTCGCGATGACGGAGACCGGCCCGCGCTTCATCTACAAGCGCACCAAGGCCCGCGACGCGCTGCCCGAATTCGACCAGCTCCGCGACCAGTCGCGCGACATCAAGAACCACGTCCTCGAATATCTCGATATCTACCTCGAGCGCTATGAGGCAAAGGTTGAGGCCGCAGGTGGCCACGTGCACTGGGCGGCTGATGCCGATGAAGCCCGCGCGCAGATCTTGCGGATCTGCCAGCGTGTGAACGCGAAGATCGTCACTAAGGGCAAGTCGATGATCTCCGAAGAGATCGAGCTGAACCACCACCTCGAAGCCAACGGCATAACGCCGGTCGAGACTGATCTGGGCGAATACCTGATCCAGCTCCGGAACGAGCGCCCCAGCCACATCATCGCGCCCGCCGTGCATCTGACGCGCGATCAGGTGGAGGCTGATTTCCGGAAAGCCCACACCCATCTCGACCCCAACCGCGATCTGACCGAAATTCCCGCACTCGTGGAAGAAGCCCGCACCGTGCTGAGGCAGAAATATTTCGAGGCGGATGTCGGCGTTACCGGCGCCAACTTCCTCGTCGCCGAAACCGGCACCTCGATCATCGTGACCAACGAAGGCAATGGCGACCTGACGCAGATCCTGCCGAAGGTCCACATCGTCATCGCGTCCATCGAGAAGATCGTGCCGACGCTGGAAGACGCCTCCACCATCCTCCGCGTGCTGGCGCGTTCCGCCACGGGACAGGATTTCTCGAATTATACGACGCTCTCCACCGGACCGAAGCGCGAAGACGATCCGGATGGCCCCGAGGAATACCACGTCGTCATCCTCGACAATGGCCGCTCCAATGTGCTGGGTACCGAGTTCCAGGACATGCTCCGCTGCATCCGCTGCGGCGCCTGCCTCAACCATTGCCCGGTCTATCAGGCGGTTGGCGGCCATGCCTATGGCTGGGTTTATCCCGGCCCCATCGGCTCGGTGGTGACGCCCGCACTTGTGGGCATCGAGAATGCCCGTCATCTTCCCAACGCGTCGACCTTCTGCGGCCGCTGCGAGGAAGTCTGCCCCATGCGCATTCCGCTGCCCAAGATGCTGCGCCACTGGCGCGAGAAGGAGTTCGAGCGGCACCTGCAGCCGGCAGCCATCCGCTGGGGCCTTGCTGTCTGGGCCTTCTTCGCCAAGCGCCCGAAGCTCTATCACTTTGCAACAGGCCTTGCTGCCCGCGTCCTCACCAATCAGGGCCACGGCAAGGGGCGTCTGTCGAGCGTGCCGCTGGCCTCGGGCTGGACGCAGAACCGCGATTTCCCGGTACCTCAGGGGAAAACCTTCCAGCAACAGTGGAAGGAGCGCCGCAAATGACCAGCCGCGACACCATGCTCGCCCGCATCCGCACGAAAGTTTCAAAGGGTGACGAGCGAACCCGTAATGCGGTTGTCGATGCGCATCTGGCGCAGCACCGCCGCAACCTCATCCCCGCGCGCGGCATCGGCGATGAGGAGCATCGCCTGCGCGTCTTCACCGAAATGATGGAAGTCGTCGGCGGCTCGGTCGAAGTGCTGGACGATATCAACGACGTGCCGCATGCGGTGGCGGATTATCTCCGCCAGTCGAATCTTCCCGCCCATGTGCGGCGGGGCTTCGATCCGGTGCTGGCGAAGCTTCCCTGGCACCGCGGCACGCTGAACGTGGTAACGGGCCGCGCAGTGGATACCGATCGCGCCTCGATCACCCGCGCCTTCGCAGGTGTTGCCGAGTCGGGCACGATCATCCAGATTTCAGGGCAGGACAACCCGACGACGCTGAATTTCCTGCCCGAGGTTCACATCGTGGTGCTCGAAGCCGCAAATATCTTTGCCAGCTACGAGGAAGCCTGGACCAAGCTTCGTGAAGCCATGGGCGAGGGCGTCATGCCGCGCACCGTCAACATGATTTCAGGCCCGTCGCGCACCGGCGACATCGAGCAAACCATCGTGAGGCCCGCCCATGGTCCGAAGAACATGCACGTCATCATCACGCGCTAGCCTGTTTCTGTTCCTGTTGCTGCCAGCGCCCGCATCAGCCTGCGGGAGCGACGAGGCGGTGTTGTTCTCGTGCCTCGCTAAAGACCGGTCCCGCACCATCGAACTCTGCGCCGTGCGCGATGATGCGGCAGGCGGCTACCAGTCGCTGCAATACCGCTATGGCACGGCGGAGAAGACCGAGTTCGTCTTCCCGGAAAACCGGCGGGATGGAAAAATGCTCCTTACTTTCGCGCACGCCTCCGACAAGTCCACCTATGTCTGGTCGCTGCGTTTTGCCAACGCCGATTACACCTATCGCGTTTTTGGCATGGGCGATGACGCGGGCGTCGAGGTGTGGAAAAAGAAGAAACGCCTCGCACAGGTCATGTGTGCCGCGAAGCCCTATGCGATGACGGGCGACATCCGCCGCGCCGCGTCTTGCGACCTGAAGAACCCGTTGGGCGCTGCGGGCTGTTCCGAAAACCCTCCAGCCCGCAAGTGACCCTCCAGAACCGCGTCGATCCGTGGGGGCGAATCCACGCCGTGCCGGAGCGCGGCACGATGATGGGAAACCGCGGTGGGAAATTCCATCGCGATGATGGCACGCTTGGAAAGCGCCGTTGGGCCAGCCGTCACTGGATCGCCTGCGATCTGCACTGGAAGGGCCTGCACCACGAGCCGATGGGGCGGGGCTATACCTCCCTCTTCTTTCTTGACG
>JBKJQU010000202.1:0-10951 GCA_046594995.1 Aestuariivirga sp. | reverse complement strand
CCATACTTCTCGGCGAGCTTTGTGGCCGGAACGCCCCTGGAACGCTTCGCCAGAATGTCGGCGCGCATCTTCTCGGCCTCGGCACCCGAACGGCGGCGGCGCTTCGACCCGCCACGCGAGCTAGCCGACTTGGATGAGCCTTCATCGCGATCAGCCGTCGCGAGCATCTTCTGCGCGGTTGAAACGATCTTGTTGAGATAAGCAATCTGCCTTTTGGAAAGTGACATCGATCTTCCTGCTGTTCGCCCGTTCGGGCGTGGTGTTAACCTTCATGAACGAAGGTCCCAACCGGTCGGTTTCTCGTCCGGAGTTACTTTGCGGTCGATTGCTTATAGAACATTGTGCTTTGCATCAGCAATACAAAACCTCAACAACCATCATGTTTGCAAAATAGCAGATAATTTCACTTAACGGCATATCCGGGAGCGATCTCGCAGGGTGCGCCGCTCAGCCGCGGCGCCGTCTCCGCCGTTCATTGCCATCATCGCCAACAGTCACCACATCCTTCAACGGAGGCAGTGTCACGACGCTCGAAAGATTGGGAAATGCCGCTGTCTTGTGCGGAATTGCCATGGCTTCAACGAAGTGCTGCTGGAACATGGGCTCGACCGCGGTTTCGATCTTTTCGATGCGGCGGACGACGGCTTCGATTTCGTCACGTGCCTTCGAATTGAGCAGTGCGATGCGCGCACCCGTGCCGGCTGCATTGCCGGCGCTCTGCACCTTTGAAAGGTCGCAGTCCGGCACAAGGCCGAGGATCATCGCGTATTTGACGTCGATGTGACTGCCGAATGCGCCTGCAAGCCTGATCTTGCCAACCTGTTCGATGCCAAGCTTGTCCATCAGCAGGCGGATGCCAGCATAGAGGGCGGCCTTGCCGAGCTGGATGGCGCGCACGTCGTTCTGCGTGATGCGAATCATCGGCTCATTGCCTTCCGCGCGTGGGCTCCGGATCACGTAGTTGAACGTGCGCTTGTAGGGCTCTATCCGCGGGCTGCGCCCGGCAAGCGAACCGTCGACCTGCCCATCCTGGTTGATGACGCCGGCGAGATACATTTCCGCGATGGCCTCGATGATGCCGGAGCCGCAGATGCCGGTGACGCCGGTCTGCGCGATGGCCTCCTCGAAGCCAGGTTCGTCCGACCACAGGTCAACGCCGATCACCTTGTAGCGCGGCTCGAGTGTTTCGGGACTGATTCGGATGCGCTCGATGGCGCCCGACGCCGCACGCTGGCCGGAGGAAATCTGGGCGCCTTCGAAGGCGGGTCCTGTGGGAGACGAGCAGGCCAATAGCCGCGCTTTTGAGCCCAGCACGATTTCCGCATTGGTGCCGACGTCGACGGCCAGCATGATTTGATCCGATTCATGCGGCGCCTCGGACAGCACCACGCCTGCGGTATCAGCGCCAACATGGCCCGCGATGCAGGGCAGCACATAGGCCCAAGCGCCGGGGTTCAACTTGAGGTCAAGCTCGCGTGCGGGACACGTGACGGGAAGACCCGTAGCAAGCGCAAAGGGCGCGCCGCCCAGTTCGGTAGGGTCGATGCCGAGGAAAAGGTGGTGCATGACGGGATTGCCAACCAGCACCACTTCCAGAATGTCGGTGAGGTCGATCTTGCCCTGTGCCGCCACCTCCTGCGCCAGCGTGTTGAGCGCCTGCCGGATGGCGACCGTCATTTCCTTTTCGCCGCCCGGATTCATCATCACATAGGAGACGCGGCTCATCAGATCTTCGCCGAAGCGGATCTGCGGATTCATCAGGCCGGCGGAAGCCGTCACTTCGCCCGTCGAGAGATTGGTGAGGTGCGCCGCGATGGTGGTGGAGCCCACGTCGATGGCGATGCCGAAGGCCCTGTCATGAAAGCCCGGCCAGATCGAGACGAGACGGTTGCCGCCGCCCGGTGCCCGCGAATAGACGGCGGCGGTAATCTTCCACTCGCCCTTCCGCAGCATTTTCTGCAAGCCGGAAATGATGGAAAGGTCGCAGGTGACATTGTCGATCTGCCACTGGTCCTTCAGCGCATTGTAGACGCGTTCCAGATCGGATGAAGGCTTGTGCATATCGGGTTCTTCGACCTCGATGAAGCACAGCTTTGTGCACGGGTCGAGCTCGATGGCGCGCGTGTCGGCCTCTTTGCGGACGACCTGCTTGTGAACCTGGGATTCCGGCGGCACGTCGATTACAAGATCGCCCATGATCTGCGTCTGGCACGACAGGCGGCGGCCGGAGGCAAGACCGCGAATCCGGTCATAGCGTTCCTCGACCTTTGAGAAGGCCGAGACGTGAGACGCCGTGGAGGTGATGCCATGCTTGGCGAATTCTCCCTCGCCCACATTCACCTGGCAGCGCCCGCAAATGGCCCGGCCCCCGCAGACGGAATCGATATCGACGCCAAGGGCGCGCGCGGCCTGAAGCACGGGCGTGCCAATGGCAAAGCGCCCACGTTTTCCCGACGGGGTGAAGACGATCAAGGGGTTCTGTTCGGTCATCCAACGATCCTCACCCTGAGGTGCCCGCGCATGGCGCGGGCCTCGAAGGGCCTCTGGCTGCAGCAGTACCCGTTGCCATGCTTCGAGGCTCGCTGCGCTCGCACCTCAGCATGAGGATCAATGCCTGATCAACTCCGGCGCCGTCGCTCTTCGCGGGCCTTGCGGCGGGCTTCGATGTCCTCGTTCGACGATATCTCGCCCGCAGCCTGCGCGGCGGCGGATGGTGCGGCCGTAATCTCGCGGAATCTGTTCGTCCAGAACTTGCAGTTCCGGTCGGTGCCGTTCAGCACATTGGCACCGAAGATCGCGTGCATGTCTTCATCGTGCAACGGGTTCATGATGGCGGATGTCATGCCGTGGCTTGCGGCCATGGCGAGGAAATAGCCCGTCAGCGCGCGGCGGTTCGGCATGCCGAACGATACGTTGGAAGCGCCGCAAGTGGTGTTGACCTTCAGTTCCTCGCGCAGGCGGCGAACAAGGCGGAACACCTGCTGGCCGGCAGTGCCCATGGCGCCGATCGGCATCACCAGCGGATCGACAACGATGTCATGCGGCTTGATGCCATAGTCGGCGGCGCGTTCGACGATCTTCTTCGCAACGGCAAAGCGCACGTCCGGGTCTTCGGAAATGCCGGTTTCGTCGTTCGAGATGGCGACGACGGCGACATTGTATTTGGCGACCAGCGGCAGGATGGCTTCGAGCTTCTCTTCCTCGCCGGTCACCGAATTGACCAGCGGCCGGCCCTTGGCGGTTTCAAGACCGGCTTTGAGCGCCGAGGTGACGGAACTGTCGATGCACAGCGGAACATCGGTGATCGACTGCACGATCTCGAGCGTCTGGCGCATCAGCGGCGGCTCGGATTCGTTCGGGTTCACCGCGGTGACGCCCGCGTTGATGTCGAGGATATGCGCGCCCGCCGCAATCTGGGCCAGCGCATCTCTGATCACGGTTTCAAAGTTTCCAGCCTGCATTTCGGCGGCAAGCTTCTTGCGGCCTGTCGGGTTGATACGCTCGCCGATGACGGTGAACGGACGGTCAAAGCCGATGATGTGCTCACGCGTGGCGGAGGCGACAAGGGTATGGGTCATTGGGCTTTGCCTCCATTGGCGATGAGGGTCTTGAGTTTGTCCTGCGTGAATTCGGCTTCGAGTTCGGCCTTGGCCTTCTCGACTTCGGCGGCCATGTCGTCACCAACCATAACGGGGGCCGAGCGGCGCCAGTGGCTGAGATAATCATCGGTATTGGTTTCGCCGCCGCGCATCGCGGCCATGTCGATTGCTTCCATGAAGCGATTGTCGAGCATGCGTTTTTCTTCCTTGCGCCCGATCTTCACGGAGACGGCCGAGGGAATGTCGCGCCAGTAGGTAATGATGAGATTTGCCATGTCGGGAGCTTCTATGCCCGGTTCCGCACCGGTCAGATAGCCTGAAAACGACATGCCGAAAAGTCCGGACGAAGGACGGGAGCGGCGGGCTTCAGGCCCGCCGTCCAGATGGTGATGTCAAGCGGCGTCAAACTGCCGAGCGGTTCCGCCCTGATATGAAGCCCCAGATCACCAGCACAATGATTGCGCCGACGATGGCGCCGATGAAGCCTGCACCTTCATTGGCATTGTACCAGCCGAGCGCCTGGCCAATATAGGTTGCGAGAAATGCGCCTACGATGCCAAGAATTGTCGTCATGATGAAGCCCGAGGGTTCATTTTTTCCTGGCATCAGGAACTTGGCGATGATGCCCGCGATGAAGCCGATGATGATCGTCCAGATAATACCCATAGAGAGAGTTCCCCTGTTTGATTTAGAGTTGCCGTTTCCGCCCCTTGTATTTCTCTTCTTCCTTCCCAAATCCGCTTAAGGATTATGAAACCCGGAGGATAAAATGTCTAGAGGCTTTCCGTCGCTTACTGCTTTGCTCGGTTTAGTTGCCGTTGCAGGTTACCAGAACCGTGACAAGATTGGAGAATTCATGAGGGGGATGAAAAGTTCCCAGGGTGGTTCAACAATTCCGGGTAGCCAGGGAATGCAGGGACGGACCGAGCAGTCAACTGACATGCTGGGCTCAGGATATGCCGGGTCGCCGATCATTGGTGGCATCCGTGAATTGGTCGAGCAGTTTACCGGTGCGGGGAAGGCTGACAAGGCACAATCGTGGGTGTCGAGTGGACCAAATCAACCTATTGCCGAGACCGAACTCGAGCAAGCACTTGGTCCCGACATGATCGACCGTTTGACGCAGCAGACGGGGTTGAACCGTGAGGAACTGCTGATGCGCCTCAGCCGCACGCTGCCGGATGCTGTTGACCAGATGACACCTGACGGCCGAATTCCGAACGCCGCCGCTGGCTAACCGATAACGCCCGCCTTTCGCAGCGCTGCGATTTCGGCGGCCGGAAGCCCCAGTGTTTCGGACAGCACTTTCCAGGTCCCGTCGCCCAACCGCGGCGGGGCCTTTTCATATTCAACCGGCGTTTCAGAAAACACGATGGGGTTTGCGACGCCTGGAATCTGAATGCCATCATCCCGTGTCAGACCGATTTGCAGCCCGCGCGCCAGCACCTGCTCATTGGCGAAAACCTGATCGATGGTGTTGATTGGCCCGCATGGCACAGCTGCTGTTTCGAGAGCCGCCACCCATTCCGCCGTGGTGCGCGCCTTCATCGGTTCTACCAGCATCGGCACCAGCTCGGCGCGGTGGATGACACGCCCCCGGTTGGTGCGGAAGCGCTCGTCCTCGGCCAGCTGCGGTACCCCGATGATCGCGCAATACTCCTTGAACTGCCGGTCGGTGCCGACCGCCATGATGATATAGCCGTCTTTCGTGGCAAAGGTCTGATAGGGTACGATGTTGGGATGCGCGTTGCCAAGCCGCGTGGGGGCCTTGCCGCCGACCAAGTAATTCAGCGCCTGGTTTGCCAGTACGGCCACTTGAGAATCAAGCAGCGCCATGTCGATGAATTGTCCCTGCCCGGTACGCTCGCGGTGATACAGCGCGCCCTGGATGCCGATGACCGAGTAGAGTCCGGTGAAGATATCGGCAAAGGCGACGCCAACCTTCATGGGTTCGGCCCCGGGCGTGCCGTCGGGCTGGCCCGTTACCGACATCAGTCCCGCCATGCCCTGGATCATGAAATCATAACCCGCACGCTGCGCCAGCGGCCCGTCCTGCCCGAAGCCTGTGAGCGAGCAGTAGATGAGTTTCGGATTGACGATTTTCAGGCTTTCATAGTCGAGGCCATATTTCTTCAAGCCCCCGGCCTTGAAATTCTCCATGACAATGTCGGATTTCGCCGCAAGGCTGCGGATGAGTTTCTGACCCTCAGCACTCGCCATGTCGATGGCGACCGACCACTTGCCGCGGTTGGCGGACAGGAAATAGGCGGCATCGCCCTGCGATCCATCCGGATTGGTGACGAAGGGCGGACCCCAGCCGCGCGTGTCGTCGCCCTCGCCCGGCTTCTCGATCTTGATAACCTCGGCGCCAAAATCCGCCAGCAGCTGCGTGGCCCAGGGGCCAGCCAGCACGCGGGTGAGGTCGAGAACACGAAGACCCTTGAGGGGACCGGCCATGAATGAACTCCGAAAATGCCGGCTGCTTCTAACCCTGCGAGCCACATCCGCCAAGTGGGGTCAGGCGGAGGCCACTGTACGCCACAGTATATCGTCCACCTCAATGCCGTTCACTTGCGCCAGTGCCAGCTTTTCGGCATAGGGGTTCTTGTGCGGCTCGCCGCCGACCGCGAAGGCCGGATCGATGGGGCAGCCGATCCCGATCCCGGCCTTCACGGTGAAAGGCAGCAGATAGAGCCCGTGCCGCACATTGCGCAGGAAGGTCCGCCCATTGGCGGAAACCTCGCGCATGATCGATGGTGCCAGGAAGGCACAGGATATGTTGTGAAGGTCAATCCCCAGCGCATCGCGTACGAGGCTCAGGGATTTCCGATCGTCCGCCAAGGCCTCGCTCAGGTATTTCACACCCGTATAGCCGCAGGCCTCAAGCCAGGCGGCGGCCCAGGCGATATCCCTGGCATCAGGCAGCAACATGGCGGTAAGCCGTTCCGCAAGGCGCTGTTCCAGTTCTGTAATGGTGAGATGCATGGTGCGAAGCTACGCCAGTTCAGTGGTGCTGAGAACCGCCATTCTTGGATGCTACACGCCGCGCGCCGCAACACTGCCGAAGCGCTTGCGGATGCGCATCACCAGCATGTCGCGCACATCGCGGTAGCTGTCGAGAACCTGTTCGCGGCTCCCCGCTGTGATCGAGGGGTCCATCGTCGGCCAGTATTCGGCCTCGATCGCCATGGTGCGCGTCATTTCAAGCGCGCGGTGATGCGCCTCTGGCGACAATGAGATCACGAGATCGAAGCTCGAGTCCTCGAGGTCGTCGAAACCCTGTGGCCGGTGCTTGCCAAGGTCGATTCCCATCTCGTCCATGACGGCAGCGACAAAGGGATCGGGTATCCCCGGCTTCACGCCGCAGGAGGCGACGTAGACCCGGTGCCCGTAAAAATGCTTCATGATCGCCGCCGCCATCACCGAACGGATCACGTTCTGTGTGCAGGCGAAGAGGACGGCGCTGGGAAGGTCTCCCGCCATCGGTTGAGATCAGCCCCGCCAGTGCAGGACGCAGACGAGCGTGAACAGGCGCCGCGCCGTATCGAAATCGATCTCCACCTTGCCGTTGAGCCGCTCCTGTAGCAGCGTGCTGCCCTCGTTGTGAAGCCCGCGCCGCGCCATGTCGATGGTTTCGATCTGGCTCGGCGTCGCCGTGCGGATCGCCTTGTAATAGCTTTCGCAGATCATGAAATAGTCTTTGACGATGCGCCGGAACGGCGACATCGACAGCCCGATCAGCGACAGGCGGTCTTCCGCCCCGTCCATGACGTCGAATATCAGCCGTCCGTCCGCCGTCGAAAGCCTGAGCCGGTATGGCCCCGAAGGGTGCGCGATGAGCGTGAAGCTGTTGTCCTCCACGAGATCATAGATCGCCACGCGCCGCTCATGCTCGGCTTCCGGGCTGGGGCCGGGGCCGATCGAGGCATCGAGTTCGACCGCCGCGAGGCGATTGTTGGAATTATCCGTCATCGCGCGACCATAGCCGCTGCAAAAGCGTTTTCGCTAGGGGGCCTGCTCGTCATCGAGCTCGTGTTGTGGAATGGCGCTCGTGGCCCACGCGGGGCCCAGGTCCTGCATCTGGCATTCGAGGCATTCAACGCTGAGCCGGATGGTACCGCCGCCCGAAAACATCAGCACCACATCGCCCGATGGCGTGTCGGTCTCCTTGTACGAGATCGACAGGAGCGAGAGGACGGCATCCTTCTCGGCGGTGCGAATGTTCTGCGTCCTGGCCGTCAGCACCCGGTCGAAACGCAGGCCTGTGCGCCGCCGCTCGCGCCTGTCTTCCGCATCCCAGGCAAAGCGGTTGGCCACCAGCGCGAACTGCATTGCGGCCTTCCTGAAAGTCATGTCGCCCACGAGAAGGACGGCATCCTGCATGCTTGCCGAAATGACGGCGAGGTCTTCCGCATCGAGCGCGGCAAGCTTCAGCAACGGATCAATTCCCCGAAATCCGCGACACGTCCGCGCCGCAGGCCGAAAGCTTTTCTTCCAGCGTCTCGAAGCCGCGATCAAGGTGATAGACGCGGTTGATCATGGTTTCGCCTTCGGCCGCAAGTGCGGCGATGACGAGCGAGACGGAGGCACGGAGATCGGTGGCCATCACGGGTGCGCCGGTGAGCTTTTTCACGCCGCGCACTTCCGCCGTGTCGCCATGGAGAACGATGTCGGCGCCCAGGCGGGCGAGTTCCTGCACATGCATGAAGCGGTTCTCGAAGATCGTCTCGCGGATCATGCTGGTGCCGCTGGCCATGCTCATCAGAGCCATCAATTGCGCCTGGCAATCGGTAGGGAACCCGGGGTAGGGCGCGGTGTCGAGCTTCACGGGCTCGAGCGCCTGGCCGTTGCGGTAAACGCGGATGCCTTCGTTGGTGGTGTCAATCGCCACGCCGGCGTGACGCATCACGTCGATCACGGAGCCGAGGTGGCCTGCGTTCGCATCCTTCAGCAGCACGTCTCCGCCGGTCATACCGGCGCACATCAAATAGGTGCCGGTTTCGATCCGGTCGGGAATGACGCTGTGCTCGGCACCATGAAGGCTGGTGACGCCCCTGATTTTCAATGTCGAGGTATGGATGCCTTCGATCTTCGCGCCCATCTTGACGAGGCATTCGGCCACGTCGCCGATCTCGGGCTCGGACGCGGCATTCTCGATAATGGTATCGCCGTTCGCCAGCACCGCAGCCATCAGCGCGGCATGGGTGGCGCCAACCGAAACCTTGTCGAACCTGATATGCGCACCCTTGAGGCCGCGCTTCGCCTTTGCGATCACATAGCCATTCTCAATCTCGATTTCGGCGCCGAGTTTTTCCATCGCAAGCAGATGCATGTCCACGGGACGCGTGCCGATGGCGCAGCCGCCGGGCAGCGAGACCTTGGCTTCGCCGCAGCGGGCCAGAAGCGGCCCCAGCACCCAGAAACTGGCGCGCATCGTGGAGACGAGTTCATAGGGTGCCGTGGTATCGGCGATGGTGCGGGCGGAAAGCTGCTTCACATCGCCCTGCATGCCATTCTGGCCGGGACGCTTTCCCGCCACCATGATGTCGACGCCATGGTTCTGCAAAATGCGCTGTAACTGGCGCACGTCGGCCAGGCGCGGCACATTGGAAAGTGTCAGGGTTTCGGGCGTCAGAAGCGACACGATCATCAGCGGCAGGGCAGCATTCTTCGCGCCCGAAATCGGAATGGTGCCGTTCAGGCGGTTGCCGCCGCGAATGCGGATACGATCCATCTTTATTTCCCCTTTGCGCCGCCTGATCCGGGAATCATCCCCGGCCGCAGCACCCCTGCTCTGGAATTGGGCGCTAACAAGCACAAATGGCCCAATTGCGGCAATATCAATCCTTACGCGTCTTTTCCGGGGCATTTGCGGCGGCAATGCGCGTTTTCGCCTGCGCTTTCCGCTTGGCGATATTGGCCTTTAGAGCCTTGGCGAGGCGCTGTTTCTTGTGGTCCATGGCGCTTTTCGGTGCAGTCATGGTTGGATTTTCGGCGGCTTGGGGTCAGCCGTCAAGCGATGGGGTTGCGAAGCCTCCTCACCTGTGGCATGTGTCCGCCCGCGTTTGCGCACAAGGTCGCTGCCGTAGCTCAGTGGTAGAGCACTCCCTTGGTAAGGGAGAGGTCGTGGGTTCGATTCCCCCTGGCAGCACCATTTTTTCCCCAGTTTGGTCAGAACTTTCGGCTCACGAAGAGCGAATCCGCGAGACCGAAGCGCCAGGGATGGTGCACCGCCTTGCTGATGCCGATGCGTTTGCCGATGGCGATGTCGTAGGCCTTTTCTGTGGCACCCAGGGCAAAGGGCGGTTGATTTAGATCCTCGCCATCATGGCGTTGATCGATGCCGAGCGCCTGGCACAGCTTGCCGGGACCGGAGCAGAGCTGGCGTTCGTCCGGAACGCCGCGCCGCCTCCGCATGATGTCGATCCCGCTCAATGGCCGCAAGGCACGGAGCAGCACCGCCGAACCCGGCAGGCATACGGCGTTGATGCACCAGTGCATGCCATAGATCCGGTAGACATAGGCCCGCCCCGCGGGCCCGAACATGGCCTTGTTGCGGTTCGTCGGCCCCCTGAAACTGTGCGATGCCGGGTCATCCGCCATGTAGGCCTCGGTCTCGACGATAATGCCGCCGACGCCTTCAAGCATCAGCGTCATGCCGATCATGGCGCGTGCCACCTCGACCGCATCCCGTTCGAAAAAAGACCTGTCCGTCATCGCGATACCTTGCACGGTGGAACCAGCCTGAGTTGCTGCCGTTCCATCAGCAGTTCCATTGCAGCGGTGACATGATGAATCCTGCCAATCTCCAGATCGAGGGACTTCTCATGGCGGTTGCCTCTCTGAACCAGCTTCTGGTCGGGAAAGGTGTCGTCTCCACCGACGAGATAGACCTTTCGCTGCGCAAGGCAGAAGCACGCATCACCGGCGATGACCGTTTCCTCGAGGAAATGCCCCTCGCCAGCCGCGATGCCATGTGCTTCCCGATCCGCCTGCTGCTTCTGGCCAACCAGGCGGAACCCAATGAAAGAATGCCGGGATTCTCCGCCCTTGCAAAACTCGTGGGCCAGACCAAGCAGCCCTTCAATGACCAGCGCTAAAAAAATGACGTCGGCACGAAGCAAGGTTACGTCCTCGCGCGGCAAGTGGGTGGCGGCCGGTGCCGCCGCAGCCGGCATCGCTACACTTGGCGCCATGGCCCTGGCAGTGCAACGCCAAAGCCAGGAGGCCGAGCGGCTCAACCCGCCACAGGGGCAGTTTATTCGCGTTGATGGCGTGAAGCTGCACTTCACTGACAGCGGCGGATCCGGTCCCGCCGTCGTGCTGTTGCACGGCAATGGCGCGATGATCGC
>JBKJQU010000302.1:0-4508 GCA_046594995.1 Aestuariivirga sp. | reverse complement strand
CGCATCGCCAGCCCCATGATCTGCAGCCGCTCGCGGCCGCCTCCGAAGACCACGGTCGTCTTGGCGTCCGCAATCAGCCGGCAGGCGCGGTCCACATTCGCGTCATTGAAGCGCGAGAAGACCGAGCCCAGTTCATCGAGTGCCGTCTGATAGCGATTTGGCATATGCGTCCCCCGTTGAGTTTCGTTTCAGTCCGCGAAGAAGCGGAACACCATGCGGTGATCGTAGACCTCGTCCGCCTTTACCGTGCTTGACGGGAAATGCGCGAAGTTCGGCGTGTTTGGAAATTTCTGCGTTTCGAAGGTGTATCCGGCAAATCGGCAATAGGGCAGGCCGCGTTTGCCGATGACCTTTTCGTCGAGATAGCCACCGGTATAGAATTGCACGCCCGGTTCATTGGTGTGAAGCTCGAAGCCGCGGCCGGAGGCCGGATCGACGACGCGCGCGCAAGGATGCAGGCCTTCGCCCACGCCATCGAGGCACCAGTTATGATCATAGCCGCCGCCAACGAGGTTTCCGGTGCCCACATCGCTGAGCTTGTCGATATCGGTACCGATCGGCCTTTCGTTGCTGAAGTCGAAGATCGTTTCCGCAACGGAGAGCACTTCGCCCGTGGTGATCAGTTCGGCATCGACGGGCGTGTAAAAATCCGAGAACAGCTTGAGATGCTGGTTGCGCACATCGCCCGAACCCTGGCCTGCGAGATTCCAGTAGGTGTGATGGACCGCGTTGAGGATCGTCGGTGCATCCGTCGTCCCGCGCATGCGGATGTGGAGCACGTTGTCGTCGGTCAGGCGATAGGTGGCGGCAAGATGCACCGTGCCGGGAAAGCCCTGGTCGCCATCAGGCGATACCATGGTGAAGGTGACGGAGTTCAGTTTTTCGTCAACAGCGGCATTCCAGATCTTGCGGTCGAAGCCGTGCTTGCCGCCATGCAGGTGGTTCGGGCCTTCATTACGGTCCACCTGAACGGCCTTGCAATCGAGTGTGAACTTTCCGCCCCTGATGCGGTTGCCATAGCGGCCGCAGGTGGCGCCAAAATAGGTATTGGTTGCGATATAGGATTCGAGATCATCGAAGCCCAGTACGATGTCCGCCATCGTGCCATCGCGGTCCGGCGCATGGAACTCGGTCAGCCTTGCGCCATAGGTGATCAGCTTTGCCGACAATCCATTGGCATTGCGCAGCACGAAGCCTCGCACGTCCTCGCCATCGATCTCGCCGAACTTGAATTGCTCGATCTTCATTGCGTAACCTCCGCCCCTTGTTTCACGACTGTTGCAGGATCAGTTCAGCGCAGCGGCTCCCCAGCATCATCGCCGGTGCATTGGTGTTGCCCGCATTGATATTCGGCATGGCGGACAGATCGCAGACGCGCAAGCGTTCCACGCCGCGCACGCGGAGCCTTGTGTCCAGCACCGCCTGAGGATCGCCCGTCGGTCCCATGCGGCAGGTACCGGTCGGATGATAGTTGGTCTTCACGAAGCGCTTGCAGTGCGCGGCCATGGCCTCGTCGCTGGTGTCATTCGGATCCGGTATCGCAACCTTGCTGAACTTGCCCGCAAGCGGCGTCTTGTCGAAGGCCTTGAGGAAATATTTCTGGCCCTCGATCATGGTGCGCATGTCATCGGGGTGTTTCAGCAGGTTCGGCGAGACGAGCGGCATGTCCTCAGGATTGGCCGAGCGCAGCTTCACGTAGCCTCGCGACTTCGGCTTCACCACGACAGTCGTGATGGTGAGGCCATAGGTGTTCTCGACGAGGGTCAGAATATCGCGATCGAGATAGACGATGGGCACACAGAAGGCCTGTATCGTGGGCTCGGCTTGCACGTCGATCGGATTGACGAAAGCTCCCGCCTCGACACCGGCAGAAAGTATGGGGCCGGACCCGAAGAACCGGAATTGCAACCCGTTGCGGATCATCCGCCAGCCCACGCCCTGCTTGAAATAGCCATAGCGCCCGTTGGCAATGGCGATCATCGGCACTTCCGGGTGGTCGATCAGGTTCTGGCCAACGCCCGGCAGATCGGCAAGGCAGGCGATGCCGTGGGCTTTCAATTGAGCGGCGTCGCCGATCCCTGAGAGCATCAGCAGTTGCGGCGTCACCAGTGCGCCTGCGGCCACGATGATCTCGCGGTCGGCATGAGCCGTGCGCGTGGCGCCGGATCTGTCGCGGTAGGTGACGGATTTCGCCACGCCGTTCTCGATGTTGATCTTCGAAACGCGTGCATTGAGTTCGAGCCCGAAATTCTTGCGACCCTGAATGGGCGCGATGAAGGCATAAGCCGCACTCGAGCGTTTCCCCCGCCGGTTCATGAACTGGTAGAAGCCCACGCCGCGCTGCATCGGTCCATTGAAGTCGTGGTTGAACGGCTCCCCCATCGCCTGAACGCTCTGCACGAACCAGCGCGAAAGATCCTCAATGTGGCCGGGGTCGGAGACGAGCAGCGGGCCATCGCTGTTGTGCAGATCATTATGCAGGCGGTTGTTGCCCTCCATGCCACGGAAATGCGGCAGCACATCTTTCCAGCCCCAGCCGGGATAATCATTGTCGCCGCGCAGCAGTTCATGCCATTCGTCGTAGTCGGAGGGCCTCCCGCGCATATAGACCTGCGCATTGACGGAGGAACCGCCGCCCAGCACGTTTCCCTGTGGAATGTCATGCATGCGGTTGTCGAGATGTTCCTGCGGCACAGTCTTGTGATAGCGCATGAACTTCGAACCGTTGATCATCTTGAAGATGCCAGGCGGCATGTCGAGCAGCGGATGACGGTGCGAGTGCCCGCCCTCCAGCAGAAGAACACGCGCCTCGCTTCCAGTCGCAAGCCGCGCCGCCGCCACACAGCCTGACGAGCCTCCGCCGACGACGATGTAATCGTAACTCTCGCTCACGATTTTTCCTCAGGCCCGGATTGCGGCCAGTCCTTTCCAGTCGAACGTGATGCCATGGCCGGGCGTCGAAGGCGCGATGGCACAACCATCCTCGATCTTCAAGGGCTCGGCGATATAGCGGTCGAGGCCAAAGCCATGGGCCTCGAGGTAGGAGCGGTTCGGCACCGCCGCCAGCAGATGCACCGTCACGTCATGCGCGCCATGAGACGTCACCGGCAGGTTGAAGGCCTCCGCCAGATGGGCGATCTTCATGAAATGAGTGATGCCGCCGCAATTGGTGACATCGGGTTCAGGGAAGGTGACGCCGCCACTGGCGATCAGATGCTTGAAATCCCACAGTGTACGGAGGTTTTCACCCGCCGCGATCGGCAGGCCACCTTCGCGCACCACGCGGGCATGACCTGCGATGTCATCGGGTGAAATCGGTTCTTCCAGCCATGTGAGATCGGATGGTGCAAAGGCACGAGCCGCGCGGATCGCCTCGTCCACCGTCCACTTCATGTTGGCGTCCGCCATCAGCGGAAAGTCCGCGCCCAGATGCTTCCGCATCGCCGCGACGCGCTCGACATCCTCCGACAGGCGCTTGCGGCCCACCTTCATCTTGATGGCGCGAAAGCCGCGTTCGAGGTTGCGGTCCGTCTGGGCCAGAAGCTTCGGCAGCGGAAGTTCGAGATCGATACCGCCGGCATAGCAGGGCACCTTGTCGGAAAATCCGCCCAGCAGTTTCCACAGGGGTTGCGACTGCTTCCTGGCTTTCAAGTCCCACAACGCCATGTCGACGGCGGAAAGGGCCAGAACGGTCGGGCCGCCGCGCCCGCCATAGTGGGTCTCCCACCACAGCATGTGCCAGATGGCCTCGATCATGTCGGCATCGCGGCCGGTGATCGAAGGTGTCATCTCGCGCTCGATGATGTTGGCGATGGCGCCGCCGTTGCGGCCTACAGTGAAGGTGTAACCCATGCCCTCGGCACCATCCTCGTCGCGCACGACGGTGGTGACGAGTTCGAAGTCCCGCATGATGCCGTGCATCGAATCAGTCAGGATTTCCGGCAGCGGAACGCGGTAAAAGCCGGTGGTTACGGAATGTATTTTCGACATGAGGTCTCCGGGTGAGGGCGGCGAAGATTTAGTCTCTCATCGCATGGAAAGCGCATCGGGCAAAGTTGGAAGGGAGCGGAACAATACCAGTCATGTTGATTTCCGATGGCTGAAGTGCAGGTCGTTGCCAGAGTGCACGCTTGTTGCATTGCACAACAGATGACCGCTTGACGGCATGGCCTATTTGCAATTGTACTACATTTATGGGAACGCGGGAATGCAACCGCGTCTCGCAAGGCAGCCCAAGGTTAAGGCCACTCGCGCGCCGGTTCCTTAGCTGACTCAATAGAGCAAGCGATCAAGAGGCGGCAATGGCCCCGCCCAGCGTGATTGTCACGCATGGCCTCATATGGGAGAGTCAAGATGTCGATGAATCGCCGTACAGTCCTGCAGGCCCTCGGTGGCCTTACCATCGCCGGTTTCACCATCCGCCCGGCTTATGCAGCACTTCCCAAGCTTGAGAAGAAAGAAAAATACAAGGTCGGCTTCGCCCAGACCGAGAGCAACAATCCCTGGCG
>JBKJQU010000214.1:0-2869 GCA_046594995.1 Aestuariivirga sp. | reverse complement strand
CTGGTGTTGATAGAATGGGCCACGGCAGCGAGTTCTCGATCTGTGTGACGGCTTAAATCGGTTCCTTTGGGAAAGTACTGCCGCAGCAACCCATTCGTGTTTTCGTTGGATCCACGTTGCCATGGACTCTGTGGGTCGCAGAAGTAGATCATCAGCCCGGTATCTGTGCGCAGCTCAGCGTGCTGGGCCATTTCCGCCCCCTGGTCCCAGGTCAGCGACTGACGTAATTGCTCCGGTAGCTCTGCCATTGAGTGAACGATCGCTTTGCGCACAGCTTCAGCGCCATGTCCTGCGAGTGCGGGTCCGTTCTTCACTCGTGGACCCTGCTGATGCCCTTCCATGCGTGGCAGATGAAGTAGCATCGTGAAGCGTGAACTCCGCTCGACAAGCGTGCCGATGGCCGAACTTCCAAGCCCCAGAATGAGATCGCCCTCCCAATGACCTGGCATCGCTCGGTCATCGATATCGGCGGGGCGGTCGCTGATCATGATAGCATCACCGATGAACGACTTGTTCCGGCATCGAGATCGTTCGCGTGGCACACGCAGGGCTCGGCCAGTTCGCAGACATGCAGTCAATTCCCGGCGCAACGCACCGCGTCCCTGGATATACAGGGACTGATAGATCGCCTCATGACTGATCCGCATGGTCTCATCCTCTGGATAGTCGATCTCAAGACGGTGAGCGATTTGCTCAGGGCTCCAGGCCGTCGACCACCTGCGGCTCTGACGGTGAACCGCTCGCCGCTTCTTCCATATCACAGCGGGCCCGTCGAAAGCGGTGCCACCCCCATTGGCAACCTTCCCGGCCAAACGTTCCTCGACATATTGACGAAGGAGCGGATTACTCGCCAGCTTGCCTGCCCGTGGCCGCCTCGCGGCTCGGTCGGCGTGCCATTGAGCTGTACTCGGTCGATAGTCCAACCGACCGCTGCGCGTAGCAGCATTGCGGCGCACTTCCCGTGAGATTGTGCTTGGCGAGCGGCCAAGCTTACGAGCAATGGCCCGAATGCCCACCCCTCTGGCAAGCTCCAGTGCAATATCCTCCCGCTCTGGCAAGGAAAGACAACGACCCGTTCGCGGCTTCGCCCATGGAGCCAGATGTGCTGGTGGCATTCCCCCTGCCTCCCGAAACCAGCGTGGACCGAGCGGGGCGGATACACCGGCATCCAACGCAGCTTCCTCGCTCGAACGCCCCAAGGCAACAGCTTGCCAGAAACGGGTGCGTTCCTCACGCTGCCAAGCAGATGGGCGCCCCGGGGAACGGTTTTTATCTCGTGTGCATCGATCCGATGCTCGCTTGTGAATCGTCATTGCAACCTCCAACTCTTTGGTGTTGCGACGACCGCTTGAATCTACCTTGGTTGCCGCGATCTGAGTGATGGACGAGACTACCCTTACCGACAGGTTTTCTGTCATGAATGGCCTGTTCCAAGGCATCGAGCACAAAGCCGGCATGTGCCGATCGGCTGACGCGCCAGCCCACGATGAAACGGGCATAGACGTCGATGACGAAGGCGACATAGACCATCCTTGTCCACGTCGAGACGTAAGTGAAGTCGCTTGCCATTGTTCTTGAACCAATGGCGCACAATGGCTCGCCCCACAGCCGGTTGGGAGCGGGAGCATGGAACTGGCAGTTGACGTGATCCAGCGGACAAAGTGCTGCCTTGTCGCTGAAAGTCGTCCGCACAGGCTTGCCCCGGATAACGCCCTGCACCCCCAACTCCCGCATCAATCGTTCAACTGTGCAGCGGGCGGCAGCAAGTCCTTCCCGCGTCATTTACCGCCAGACTTGGCGCACGCCATAGACTTCGGAGTTCTCCTTGAAGACACGTGTGATCTCGGGCTTCAAGGCCAAGTCTCGTCTGGCCCGATCCGAAAGCTTCTCCGGATCGGCACGCTTGGCCACATGGTCGTAATAGTTGGAAGGGGCAATTCGCAGAACCCTGCAGATCGGCTCGACCCCATGCCTGCCACGATGATCCCGGATCAAGTCCGGGACTGATGAACGTGATCATCTCTTGAAGGTCGAGCTCCGCCTGGGCAAAATAGGCTGATGCCTTCCTGAGGATCTCATTGGCCTGGCGCAGTTCACGGTTCTCCCACTCAAGAGCCTTCATCTTCTCGGCCATGTCCGTCGTCACACCAGCACGTTTACCAGTATCGACTTCTGCCTTCTTGATCCGCTCATTGAGTGTATGTGCAGAGCAGCCAACCTTGGCTGCAATGGAAGGCGCCGATATTAAAGCGCTCAACAGGCTACTGTTCCATTGGGTAAGACCTGAACGGAAAGTGAACCGGATTATAGGCTTACGTTCAGCGCCACTGGTATACGATCTGCTTCAGGATCGGCATTCCTATCACGGAGTGAAATTAACAATGATCAAATCAATGATGATCGCGGGCAGCGTTGCCGTAGGCGCGCTGGCACTGGCTCCCGTAGCCGAGGCAGAGACCAACTTCAGTATTCATCTTGGCGTCCCCTTCTATGGCTTCCAAGTGGAGCCGGATTGGGACTATTACGATGGCTACGGCTGGTACGACGCCGATCGCTATGGTGACTTTGATCGGCACCACCGCCGCGCCGGTTCGAACTTCGATCTGCACTTCGGTATTCCGTTCTATTCCAGTCGTGTTGGTTCAGGCTGGCGTTACTACGAAGGCTATGGCTGGTACGACTATCCGCGGTATGGTGACTTTCGTCGACGCACCGCGAACAAGCTGACATGCAATCAGGCGCGCCGTCTGATTGACAGATCAGGCTACGACCGTGTTCAGGTTCGCGAATGCGAAGGTCAGACTTACACATTTAGGGCAGTCCGCAACGGCAAGCGCGTGACGGTCAGTGTGAACTCTCGCACCGGGAA
>JBKJQU010000076.1:0-14802 GCA_046594995.1 Aestuariivirga sp. | reverse complement strand
CTACACCGATGGCTACGGCAACAATGTCCATATGCTCACATTCCAGCAGGCCCATGGCCCCATGAGCATCATTGCCGAAGGCATCGTGGATAGCACCGATGCGGCTGGCGTCGTGCGCGGGCTTCGCTCTCCTGCGCCCGAAGCCATATTCCTGCGGCAGACGAAGCCCACCATGCCCAATGCCGCGATCCGGGCGATGGCGGAAAAGCACTTCGCGCAGGGCAGTGTGCTCATGGGCCTTCACGCGTTGATGGACGAGATTCACCACAAGGTTGCTTATGAAATCGGCGCCACCGATGCTCACACAACAGCCATCGAAGCCTTTGCCGATGGCCGCGGCGTGTGCCAGGACCACGCTCACATCATGATCGCCGCCGCGCGCGGTGCAGGCATCCCCGCCCGCTATGTCACCGGCTATCTCGTCACCGGCATGGGTGCGTCATCTACCGCCGCACATGCCTGGGCCGAGGCACTGGTGCCCGATCTGGGCTGGGTCGGCTTCGATCCCGCCAACAACAAGTGCCCCACCGACAATTACGTCCGGGTCGCAGCCGGCATCGATGCAGTTGGTGTGGCACCCATAAGGGGGTCGCGCCGCGGCGGGGCCGTGGAGCGGATGAGGGTTGAAGTCCGGGTCGAGATCGCCCAACAATAAGGCGGGAACACGATTCCGCCGGGACAGATCGCGAATGACTTATTGCGTAGGAATGCTGCTTGACGAAGGGTTCGTCATGGCAGCCGATACCCGCACCAATGCGGGCGTCGACAATGTTGGAAAGTTCAAGAAGCTTCACTCCTGGTCGAAGCCGGGCGACCGCGTCTTCGTGCTGTTGACCGCCGGCAACCTCGCCGTCACCCAGGCCGTCGCCTCGATGCTCAGCGAGGGCACGCTGGAAAAAAAGAAGTCCAAGAAGTCCCCCGACAATCTCTTTACGGCAAAAACCATGTTCCAGGCCGCGCGCCTCGTCGGCCAGGCCATCCGTGAAGTGAAGCGCGTCGATGGCGAGTCGCTTTCGGCGGGCAGCGATGCTTTCGCGGCCAGCTTCATTTTCGCAGGCCAGATCGGGAAGGAACCGCCGAGGCTTTTCCAGATCTATTCGGCCGGCAACTTCATCGAGGCTACCCCCGATACGCCATTCTTCCAGATCGGCGAGCACAAGTACGGCAAGCCCATCCTCGACCGCGTGGCGCGCAACGACATGAAGCTGGGGGACGCCGCGAAAATGGTGCTGCTGTCATTCGATTCCACACTGCGCTCCAACCTCAGCGTCGGACTTCCCATCGACATGCTGACCTATGAGACCAATACCCTCAGGATCGAGCATACCAAACGCATCGGCCTCGATGATCCCTATTTCAAGATGCTCTCTGGCGAGTGGTCGAAGGCGCTTAGAACCGCCTTCGCGAATATTGAGGCATTTGATATTTAACCTCCATGTCTTCTCCCGCACGGCGGGAGAGGACGATGAAATGCTAATCCGCAAACGCCGCAGCCATCAGGCGCTGCGTGTAGTCTTCGCGCGGGTTGTCCATCACTTCGTCGGGCGTGCCCTGCTCCACCATGCGGCCATCCTTCATCACCATGATGTGGTCGGCCATGGCGCGCACCACGGCAAGGTCGTGGCTGATGAACAGATAAGACAGGTCATTCGCCAGCTGCAATTCGCGCAGCAGCTCCACGATCTGCTTCTGCACCTGCCGGTCCAGTGCCGATGTCGGCTCGTCCAGCACCACCAGCTTGGGCTTCAGGATGATGGCGCGCGCGATGGCGATGCGCTGGCGCTGCCCGCCTGAGAATTCATGCGGATACCGGTTACGCAGCGAAGGGTCGAGTTGCACCTCCTCCAGCGCCTGCGCGGCGCGAAGATCGCGTTCCCGGCGGGAAATCGTGGGCTCGTGCACCAGCAACCCTTCGGTCACGATCTGGCCTGCTGTCATGCGGGGACTGAGCGAGCCGAAGGGGTCCTGCAGCACGATCTGCATTTCACGGCGCAACGGCCGCATCTGCTCCTTCGAATAATTCTGGATGCTGCGGCCCTCGAAGGAAATCGCGCCCTCGCTCGGCAGCAGCCGCAAGAGTGCCCGGGCGAATGTCGATTTTCCAGAACCCGATTCCCCCACGATGCCGATGGTCTGCCCCCGCCGCAGTGTCATCGATACGCGGTCGACCGCACGCAGCACGATCGGCGCGCCGCTGAGAAAGCCGCCGCCAATCTCGAAACTCACCCGCACATCGGTTGCATCCAGCATCTTCGGCGCACTTGCCGGCACAGGTGCCTTCCGGCCCGATGGCTCGGCATCGAGCAGTGCCTTGGTATAGGGATGCTTCGGGCTTGAAAAGATCGCCATGGTCTCACCCTCCTCAACCACCTCGCCACGGCGCATCACATAGACGCGGTGCGCGATGCGCTTCACGATGTTGAGGTCGTGGGTGATGAAGATCATCCCCATGCCAAGGCGCTGCTGGAGTCCTGCCATTAAATCAAGGATTTCCGCCTGGATCGTCACATCGAGGGCGGTCGTCGGCTCGTCCGCGATGAGCAGGTCGGGATTATTGGCCAGCGCCATGGCAATCATCACGCGCTGCCGCTGCCCGCCCGACATTTCATGCGGATAGGATCCCATCCGCCGCTCCGGCTCAGGTATGCTCACCAGCTTCAGCATATCGATGGTGCGGCTCCTCGCATCCGCCGCGCCGAGCTTACCGTGATGCATGATCGGTTCGATCAGCTGGTCACCGATCGAGTAGAGCGGATCGAGAGACGTCATCGGCTCCTGGAAGATCATCGTGATCTTCCGTCCACGGATCGTGTTGAGCACCGCCTTCGGCACCGCCAGAAGGTTCGTACCGCGATAATCCGCGACACCTTCCGAGCGCCCATTGGAGGCGAGCAGCCCCATGGCCGCCATCATCAGCTGGCTCTTGCCAGAGCCCGACTCGCCCACGATCGCGACGGTCTCGCCAGCGTTCACGTGCAGGTTCACGCCCTTCACAGCTTCGACCGCGCCATCCGTGGTCAGGAACCTGACCTTCACATCCTTCAGTTCGAGAATTTTCTCCGCCATGGTTCAGCGGTCCTTTGGATCAAGCGCATCGCGCAAACCATCGCCGATGAAGTTCAGCGCGAAAAGCGTCGTCGTCAGGAAGATGGACGGAAAGAACAGCAGCCAGTTCGCACCCGGAATGTTTTTCGCGCCTTGTGATATCAGCACACCCCAGCTCGACATCGGCTCCTGCACGCCCAACCCGAGGAACGAGAGAAAGCTTTCGAGGATGATCACTTGCGGCACCAGCAGCGTCATGTAGATGACTACCGGCCCCAGCAGATTCGGCACGACATGGCGCAGCAGGATGCCGGTTTGCGAAACACCCAACGCTTCTGCCGCCTGCACATATTCCTGCCGCTTGATGGAAAGAGCTTGCCCCCTCACGATGCGGGCCATGTCCAGCCACAGCACCGCGCCCACGGCTAGGAACATCAGCACGAAATTCCGCCCGAAGAACACCACCAGCATGATAACGAAAAAGATGAAGGGCAGCGAATAAAGGATGTCGACGATGCGCATCATCACTTCGTCCGTCTTGCCGCCGGTAAATCCTGCCGTTGCGCCATAGAGAACGCCAATGACCACGGCAACCAGCCCCGCCAACAGTCCGATGGCGAGCGACACGCGCCCTGCAACAAGAGTGCGTGTCAGAAGATCGCGGCCGGAATTGTCGGTGCCGAAATAGAAATATTTGCGCTCCACATCGGCGCTGATGGTGATCTTCAGGCCATCCACCGATTCCTCGCTGACGGCGGCATTTTCAAACACGTCGGAACGGTCGATATACTGGGTCATCCGCTTGTCGATGGGCTTGGCGGAAGTCACCGTGATGAAGATCTTGTCATCCCGCTCTTCCCATCCACCAAGCTGCACACGCGCGCGCTTCACGGCATCCTCTGCCGCCTGCCCGATCTTGTCAGGCCGCGGATAGGACGAGAAGCTCGGCGGAACGCGGTTATAGTCCTTGTAGATCGTCGTGAAGGCATGCGGCGTGAACCACGGCCCGGCTATGCAGAGGACAGCCATGAAGATCAGATAATAGACGCTGATCATCGCGGCCTTGTTAGCCTTAAGGCGGTTCCAGGCATCAGCCCACAGCGAGCGGCCCGCCGCTGCGGCAGGGATGACGGCATCAGTCATAACGCACCCGCGGATCGACCACGGCATAGAGAATGTCAACGATCAGGTTGAACACGATGGTGAACAGCGCGATCACGACAACCGTTCCCATCACCAGCGTATAATCTCGGTTCAACGCGGCCTCGACGAAGTATCGGCCCACGCCCGGTATGGAAAAGATTGTCTCCACGATGATGGAGCCCGTCAGCAGCGCAGCGGCGGCGGGCCCCGCAAAGGAAATGATCGGCAGCAGCGCGCCCCTCAGCGCATGGCGGATGATCACGGAATAGTCGGACAAGCCCATCGCGCGCACGGTGCGGATATGATGTGCACGAAGCGACTCGATCATCGAGCCGCGCATGAGGCGGGCCACCACGGCAAGCTGCGGCAGCATGAGGGTCAGGATCGGGCCTACCTTGTTGATCAAGGCGCCATCGCCCCAGCCACCTACTGGAAACCACTTGAGGCCCAGTGCGAAGAACAGTTGGAACAGGGGTGCGATGACGAAAGTGGGGATGGTGGAGCCCGCGGTTGCAGCCGCGATCACGGCATAGTCAGCCGCATGGTTCTGGTAGAGCGCAGCCACAATTCCGAGCATGCCGCCGATGATGAGCGCGAGGATGAGCGACGTCAGCCCAAGCTGGATGGAGATTGGCAATCCCGCCGCGAAAAGTTCGGCGACGGTGAAATCAGGAAGATTGTAGCTCGGCCCAAAATCGCCGTGCAGCAAATTATTGAGATAGAGAAAGTACTGTTTCCACAGCGGCTCGTCCAGGTGATAAACCCGCTCGAGATTTGCCTTGATAACAGGATTGAGGCCCTTTTCCTGATTGAACGGCCCGCCAGGCGCAATTCGCATCAGGAAGAACGATATGGTCACGATCACGAAGAGCGTGGGGATGGCGGTCAGGAACCGCCTCAGAACGTAACGCAGCATATCCGCACTCGGCATTTTGGAGACTGCCGCCTCCAGCGCGCGAAGGCACAGGAGGCGGCATTCATCCGTTTGCGGATTATTCCTTGCTCAGGAAGCGCGTCGGATGGCGGTTCATCACATTGTCTTCCCAGCCCTTCAGCTTGCTCGAAACCACGGTGTGGAAACCGTAGTAAAGCAGCGGCACCACGCAAAGGTCGCGCGCCACGCCCACGCCTTCCGCTTCCGAAAGCGTCTTCATGCGTTCTGCGGGGTCCGCTGCGGCAGCAGCCTTTGCCAGAAGGTCGTCATATTCCTTGCTGGTATAGGATGCATAATTGTTGCCGGTGCCGGTCTTGCACAATGCGAGGAAGTTTTCCGGGTCCCTGTAGTCGGCGATCCAGCCGGCACGCGCGATGTCGAAGTCGCCATGCTGTTCCAGATGGCCATAATGCGTCTTGGTATCAGTATTCAGAAGCGTTACCTCCACGCCCAGCGGCTTCAGCTGTTCCTGAATGGCCACTGCCGTGTTTTTGTGGTTCGCGGAGGTATTGTAGCGGATCTCCATTTTCAGCGGCTTGTCCGGGCCATAGCCCAGTTCGGCCAGCACCTTTTTCGCCTCGTCTTCACGGTCGAGCTGCGATTTCTCGGCATAATCCGTGGTCTTCGTTTCATAGCCGGTGACGCCCGGCGGTACGAAGGAGTAGGCCGGGATCATGGTGTTCTGCCACACGGTCTCGGCCAGATAGTCGCGGTCGATCGCCATGGAAATCGCATGGCGGAGTTTCACGTTGTCCCATGGGGCCTTGTCGGTTTTGAAAGCATAATAGTAGGTGCCGAGATACGGCCCGAGCCGCACCTGGTCGCCGAATTTCGCCTTCAGGTCGGCCAGTTGCTCGGTCGGAATGTCATCATTTGAATCGAGTTCGCCCGCCTCGAAGCGCTTCATCGCGGTGGAGCGGTCTTCGGTCGGGATATAGTTGACGACATCGATCTTTACGTTCGCCGCGTCATAGAACTTCGGATTCTTGACGGCCTTGATATGATCGTTCGGCACGAATTCCGCCAGCGTATAGGCGCCGTTCGAAACAAGATTGCCGGGCTTCACGAAATCCGCACCGAGCTTTTTGACGTTGGCCTTGCTGACCGGATAGGTTGCCTGATGAGTCAGCATTTCCAGGAAATAGGGTGTCGGCGCGTTGAGTGTGACTTCGAAGGTCAGGCCGTCGATAGCCTTCACGCCGAGTTCGGCTGGCTTCTTCTTGCCCGCCGTGATGTCTTCGGCATTGACGATGGGCGCCAGCATATAGGCGTATTCTGCCGCGGTTGCGGGATCGACGACACGCTGCCAGGAGAAAACGAAATCATTGGCGGTGACGGGCGACCCGTCAGACCACGTCGCGCCCGCGCGCAGTTTGAACGTGTAGGTCTTCTTGTCGTCCGAGACGGTCCAGCTCTCGGCAGCGCCAGGAATGGCTTCGGACCTGGCGTCTTCGGTGGTCAGGCCAAGGAACAGGTCGCGCAGGATGTTGGCCTCGTAAACCGTCGAGGTCTTGTGCGGATCGAGTGATTCCGGATCGGCGGAATTGCCGCGGTTGAAAACGACTTCGGCAAAGGCGCCGGACGCCGTCATCACCAGCATCGTGCAGCCGGCGAGCCAGGATTTGAAACCGGTCTGGATTTTCATGATCTACTCCCTGTCATTTCCTCATGCGCGGCTTCAGGCGGGTTGGCCCCCCCGCGCATCTGGAGGCAGGATAGCATCGTGTTTTCAACTTGTCGCGGTGCAGTTAGCCCGTCCCTTGGGAGCGGTGGAAAGCCTTAGCCGGTCAGGGTCCGGAGCCAGCGCAAGAGCGCCGGAATGAGCAGCACGCTCAGGAAAGTGGCCGTCAGAAGCATGAGGGCCATCACCGCGCCAAGCTCGGCCACGGCGGGACGCGAGGAAATCGCAAGCGGAGCCACAGCACCGGCCAAAATCACGGGAGGAAGAAGAGCGGCCCGCATGGCGGTACTGTGAATATATCGTCCGGGTGCCTTTGATCCCGTCAGGTGTTCCGCCGCCACAATGGAACAGGCGATCAGCACGGCCGCCACCGCACTGGCACCCGCCAGCATTGCAGCATTGAGGCTCACGTCCATCAGCACTGTCACCGCCGCTGTGAGCGTGACCAAGGCCGAGACGGGTGCGAGCGACAGCACCCAGCCCGTCACGTTTTTTAGCACGGCGAGAACGAGGATCGTCGCCACCACGAAAGCCGTGGCCAGCGCCAGCAATGTCTCATGGTGGATGATCTCGTTCCGCACCAGCGCGGTTATGGGTTCACCGGCGGCCAACGGATCAACGCGGCGCATCGCTGCGGCGAAGCTCAGGAGCCCGACACCGGATTTCGGCATCACTTCGATCCGCCACACGCCATCGGCGGCAACGAAGCGCTGGCGCAACAGGGGATCGAGATCGTCAATGCGCGGCTCGCTCAGCTTCGAGAGCCGGTCGGACATGCGAGTCAACTCACCAAGCCCGGAGAACAGCGCATCTTCGAGGGAAACGACGCGGGCTTCGGTGGGAGGTTCCGGATTTGTGAAAAGATTGACCGCGCGCCTCAGCCGCAACGCCGCATCACGAAGGCCCGGTGTCGTGGCGGGTCCAACGGAGATTGCCGTCAGTTCGCGCTCCAGCTCTTCGAAGCTGGATTGCAACACATCGCCATCGGCGGCGACGCGCGGAACAGGTTCGGTCGGCATCATGGATTCGAGCCGCCGGAGTTCGGCGATCTTGCCCGCCGCATCCGGCGGCATGAATTGCGTGATGGTGCGGATGGCGCCAACCTGGGGCAGCTTCATCAGCGTTGCCACCATTCTGTCCGCATCCCCGGGCTTCACCAGAATGTGGATGGCGCCCCGCGCATCGGGAGTCTCGAGGAACAATCCGGCAGCCGATGACACCTGCCGCTCCCCGAAGCGCACGCCGGGCAGGAAGGCGGCACTGAAGATGGCGCCAGCCAGAACGATCATCGCCGCAATATCGAGAGCGTTCCGCGCGTGGCGGGATTGGGCATCATCCAGTACATCGTCGAGCCAGTGCGGCTCGGGCTCCGGCGCAGACCGGTCGAGGAGCGCCAACATCGCGGGCAGCAACGTCAGGGTGGCAAGCCAGGCGATGGCCGCACCAATGATGGCAATCACCGCGAACTGGCTGAGCGATGGCAGCTGCCGCAGCAACCAGGCGAGCCAGAAGGCAAGGAAAAGAAAGCCAAAGCCCGAAAGCATGCCGCCCCGCCGGTGCGCCGCCAGCATGATGGACTGTACGGCCGACAGTCCCTTGGACCGCGCCTGCACATAGGCCAGTGCCAGCACGACGCCCATCACGATGACGGGTGCCAGCACCGCCGCCGCAAACGACCATGTGGCGCCATCGAGCGTCTGTCCCATTCCGGCCGCGACTGCAGCGGATATGGCAAGCGTCACCACACCGGCAGAGGCGACGGCGGCAGTAAGGTGGAATGAGCCCAGCCCCGCGCCCAGCAGCGTCATGGTGATGAAGATCGACAAACCCGCCGGCACGACGAAATCACTCAGAGGATTTGCATTGCTGCTCAGCGCGCGCCTTGGCCACAGCCAGCGCACACCCTGCCTGCCATCCGCCGCCTGCCGTGCCACGCTCGCGGCCTGGCGTTCAAGGCCGGGCTTTGGCGTCGCAATCACAAACCATCGCAAGCTTTGCGTCTCTCCGCCAAGACCCGCCAGCACCGGCCAATTGATGGGCCGGGACCTTCCGCGTACTTCCGCTTCGATGGTAGCAGACGCTGTCAGGAGCAATGCTTCCAGGCCCGGTGGCGAGCGGCCTTGCTCCACCGCGTTGCCGATCTCGGAAACAAGAGCCGCAAGCCCCAGAATGTCGGGGGCCGCTGCGACGGCCTGATAGAGCGGCTGCATCCGCAGCACGGCATCGACGCGGGCGCGCACGTCTTCAACCTTGTGAAACAGCAGTGCGTTGCCTTCATAGAAATCGCCAGTGCCCGGCACGAAGGACGAGATGAAAAGATCGCCGCGTTCGCCCAGCGATGCCGACAGCGCCACCGCCTGCGCGCGCGCCGTTTCGGCCTCGCGGCTTTCGATGATGGCGAGGAAAGTCTGGTCGATGCCGGGAAACCGCTTGTCGAGCCCGGCCTGTGCGCGAAGCGTCATCTCGTCCAGCGTAATGCGCGGGCCCCTGTCGGGGTCGATTTCCAGCATCACGCTGGCGAAGCCTCCCGCCAGCAGCGCCACCAGAAGGTAGAGCCCCATTACAGCGTAGCGGTTGTCTGCCGACCAGCGCGCCATTTTCGCAAAGCCGTTCGGCCGCAGCCTCTGCCGCGGTGCGCCGTTCTGCGGCCTGCCGCTCCAATGGGGCTGCTCCCACTCCATACCCTGGCCGTTTCCCCCGAAAATCCGTCTTGTGTTGCAGATTCGCTTGCCCCTCATCATCATAGGCGAGATTTGGTTTTAGGAAAGCAGTGCAGATCATGGCGACATCATCAGGACGGAACGAAAGTTGGGCCACGGAGACGGTTGCCGTCCATGCGGGCGAATATGTCGATCCCGCCACGCGGGCGTCATCGCCCAATCTCGTCATGTCGGTCACCTTCGCGCCTGAGAAGCTCACCGGCTTCTCGGCGCGGGATGAACAGGGCTATGACGGCTTCGTCTATGGCCGCGTCTCAAGCCCCACCGTGAAGCAGCTCGAGGACAAGCTCGCGGCGCTGGAAGGCGCTGAAGCGGCCCTCTGCTTTGGCTCGGGCGTTGCCGCAGCACATGCCCTGATCTGCGGGCGCCTCGGCAAGGGCGATCACATCGTCATTCCGGATGCGAATTACGTCGGCATTGCCGAGCTTGCGCGCGATACCCTGCCGCGCTTCGGCATCGAGGTTTCACTTGTGGACGTGTCAATTCCGCACGAGGTCGAGGCCGCCATCAGGCCGAATACGAAGATGCTGTGGCTCGAAACGCCAGCCAACCCCACGATGAAGCTTTGCGACATCGCCCTTCTCGCGAAGCTCGCGCATGACAAGGGCGTGCGCGACGTGGCGGTCGATTCAACCTATGCGACGCCCATCGCCACGCAGCCCATCGCGCTTGGCGGAGATTTCGTCGTGCACTCGCTCACCAAATACATCTGCGGACATGGCGATGCGATGGGTGGCGCCGTCATTGGCCGAAAGCAGGAGCTTGCGGCCCTCAATCTCGAGGCCACGGTGCATTTTGGCGGCGTGCTCTCGCCCTTCAATGCCTGGCTCATCCTGCGAGGTGCCGCAACGCTTCCCATCCGCATGAAGGCGCACCAGGAGGCGGCCATGAAGGTGGCGCAGTTCCTTGAAAACCACCCTGAAGTGTCCCGCGTCTTCTATCCGGGCCTCGCGTCTCATCCCCAGCACGAACTGGCACAGCGGCAGATGAAGAATTTCTCTGGCATGATGACGTTCCAGACCAGGCGGCCCGGAACCGAGATCGCGGCGCGCATGGTGAAGGATCTCGAAATCATCCATTACGCCGTGTCGCTTGGCCATCACCGCAGCCTCATCTACTGGATCGGCACCGATGACATCCAGTCATCGACCTTCCGCCACGACACGGATCAGCTTCGCCGCTACCGCGACTATGCAGGCGATGGCGTGTTCCGTCTCTCCATCGGCATCGAGGGCGGAGACGACCTCATCGCAGATCTGGCGCGAACGCTAGGCTGAGGGAGGTAGCTCGGCCCGCGCCGCATCCGCCTGCTTGTGGCGGCGGTAGGAGCGCATGCTGATGGGAATCATCACCAGATAGGCTATCGCCACCACGGAGAGGAACTCCCACGGATAGGCGATCAACATGATCGCCGCGAACGAGACGAGCCCCAGAACCGGCAGCACCATTTCGCGCGGAATTCGGCTGCCGAAATTCTTGCCCGAGAAAGTCGGGACGCGGCTCACCATCAGCAGCGCAACGACCACGATATAGGGCCCGATCAGGATCGCGTAGTCGTGGCCGTCGTCGATGAGGCCCAGAAAGCCCAGATACATCGGCAGTAGTGCCAGGCCTGCGCCTGCCGGTGCAGGTGCTCCGGTGAAGAACATGTTCGACCATGCGGGCTTATGGGGATCATCCAGAGCCACGTTGAAGCGCGCCAGCCGCAAGGCGCAGCAGATCGCCAGAATGAGCGCGATCACCCAGCCCGCCGTGCGCAGCGAGTTCAGCGACCAGATATAGATGAGCAATGCGGGCGCCACGCCGAAGTTCACGAAATCGGCAAGCGAATCAAGTTCGGCGCCAAAGCGTGAGGTGCCCTTGAGAAAGCGCGCGAGGCGGCCATCCACCGCATCGAGGACAACGGCCACCATCACACCTGCCACGGCGAGCTCATAGCGGCCTTCGATTGCCATGCGAATCGCAGTCACGCCGCTGCACAGTGCCAGCAGTGTTATGAGATTGGGGAGAAGGTAGCGCACCGGCACCATCTGGAACCGGCGCTGGCTCGCAGCCTCCGGACCGTCCTGGTCGTGCGGAAGATCTGGCATCAGCTTGCCCGCCCTGCCCGTTCGGATTCGGTTGCATTCAGATCGGCCAATACGGTTTCACCGGCCACGGCGCGCTGGCCGATGCAGGCGAAGGACTTGACGCCCTTTGGCAAGTAAACATCAACACGGCTGCCAAATCGGATCAGGCCGAAGCGCTGCCCGGCGGAGAGATGCTCAGCCTCGTTCACGAATTTGACGATGCGCCGCGCCACCAGCCCTGCGATCTGGACGACGCCGATCAGCTGGCCATTGGGCCGCTCCAGGGTCAGCGCCTGCCGTTCGTTGTCGAGCGAGGCCTTGTCGAGGTCGGCATTGACGAAAAGGCCGGGCACGTAAGCGATCTTGCGGATAGAGGCATCGAGCGGCGAGCGGTTCACATGCACGTCGAATACGTTCATGAACACGGAGATGCGGGTCACGGGCTCACGCGGCAGATCCAGCTCAGGCGGCGGGATCACCTCTTCGATGGCGCTGATCCGGCCATCGGCGGGCGAAATCACCAGCCCCTCGCGCAAGGGCGTCACGCGCTCGGGGTCGCGGAAGAAATAGGCGCACCACAAGGTAAGCACCACGCCAATCCAGCCCAGCACATCGATATCCAGCCAGAACAGCACCAGAGTGACCACAGCGAATATCGCGATGAAGCGATAGCCTTCGCGGTGGATGGGGACGAGAACTTCGGAGGCGGAATTGATGATCGACATGAGAGATCATGTAGCGATTAACATGCCGTTTGAAAAGCATTTCGGGCCCGTCAGAGTTCCACCCCCTCACGAGCCCGAATTCAGGTGCTGTAGGCACGATCAGTGGCGCAGCGTCGAGCCTTCGTAAGCGGGCCGTGCCGCGAGGTAGGACATATCGAAATCCATTTCGAATACCATGTCCCTTTCAACCGGTGGGTTGACCTCGAAGGACGGAACCGAGGCCGGAAGCTTAAGCGTCTTGACGGCCGTGCCGGTGATGTTCACGCAGAACACGCCATTTGACATTTCCGCCACTTCGATCTTCACGCCAACCACCGAGTCCGCACCCATGCCCTTGGCCTGTTCGACCATCGTCTTGTGTGCCTGGTCCTTGGCGTCATTCAGGCCCTGGTCCATCTGCTGCAGGCCCGTCACCTCGAAGTTCCGGATTCCGCCGTAGCTGCTCTTGATGACCCGCCTGGTCCACAGCGTGGTGCCGCGCACCACGCCGAGGGTTTCTTCCGTAATCCGGCCGGCGATGCCGTCCATTGTCGTCACGATCATTTGACTCTCCCAATCCCTTGGTTGAGCGCGGCCGATATTCCACCTCCGGCAGCGCTGGTTGTCCCTGTCCGGTCCATCCGCTTGTCGGGACTTTTCCGGCTCCACGGTTTGTCCCCGTGGTGTGGTCCCAACATGGGCGAAAAGTTCTAAATGAATTGCAATCGGAATCGAATTTGTGTCGAAATTTCAGCGATTAAGCCTTTGATTTGATTCACAGGCTTAACATCCGGTCTCGGATCAAGGTGTATAAGTTGTTGCCAGCCTTGTAGTCGCGGTCAACGTATCCTGCTCCAGCCGCATTGCTTTTTCCTCGGCCTGCTTCAGTTTCGAGCGTGCCTCGTCCGCCTCGCGCTGGCGGTTCCACAGCGCGGCATAGAGGCCCTTCTTCTTTTTCAGAAGCTCGTCATGGGTGCCGCGCTCGGCCACCTGGCCCTTGTCGAGAACGATGATCTCGTCGGCATCGACCACGGTTGAAAGCCGGTGCGCGATCACCAGTGTGGTACGATTTTCGGACACCTTCTTCAGCGCCACCTGAATTTGATGCTCGGTAAAGCTGTCGAGTGCGGATGTCGCCTCGTCGAGGATCAGGATCGGCGGGCCCTTCAGGATCGTGCGCGCAATCGACACGCGCTGTTTCTCGCCACCTGAAAGCTTCAGGCCGCGCTCGCCCACCATGGCGTCATAGCCCTTGGGCAGGCTCATCACGAAGTCATGCACCTGCGCCATCTTCGCCGCGGCGTCCACTTCCGCGTCGGTTGCGTCCGGCCTGCCGTAGCGGATGTTGTATCGAATCGTGTCGTTGAACAGCACGGTGTCCTGCGGAACCATGCCGATGGCGGCACGGAGCGACTTCTGCGTCACTTCCGAAATGTCCTGCCCGTCGATGGTGATCTTGCCTGAATTCACATCATAGAAGCGGTAGAGCAGCCGCGAGATCGTGGATTTGCCCGCACCCGATGCGCCGACGATGGCAACCGTCTTGCCCGGCGGCACGCGGAGCGAAAGCTTCTTCAGGATCGGCCGCTCGGGGTCGTAAGAGAAATCGACCTCTTCAAACACCACTTCGGCATTGGCAACTTGCAATGGCTTCGCGCCCGGCTTGTCCTCGACTTCGGCATTCACCTTCAGCAGCGTGAACATCTGCTCGACGTCGATCAGCCCCTGCTTGATTTCGCGGTAGGAGGAGCCAATAAAGTTCAGCGGCATGTAAAGCTGGATCATGAGGGCATTCACCATCACGAAGTCGCCCACGGTACCGTTGCCGGCATGAACGGCCAGCGCCGACATCACCATGATGACGGTCATGCCGATGGCATAGATGAAGGCCTGGCCTGCGTTCAGCACCGCAAGCGAAATCCATGTCTTCACGGCGGCGGTCTCATAGGTCGCCATCGACTTGCCGAAGCGCGTGGCCTCGTGCTCCTCATTGCCGAAATATTTCACCGTCTCGAAGTTCAGCAGGCTATCCACCGCCTTGGTGTTGGCTTCGGTGTCCGCCGCATTCATGTCGCGGCGGATGTTGATGCGCCACTCGGTTGCGGCATAGGTGAACCACACATAGGCCACCACCGTCACCAGGATGACGCCCGCATAGCTCCAGCCGAAGGAATAGGCGAGAACGCACGCAACCAGCACGATTTCAAGAACGGTGGGGATCGTGTTGAACAGCGCGAAGCGCAGCACCGTGTCGATGCCCATCGTGCCGCGCGAGACGATGCGGGACAGGCCGCCGGTGCGGCGCTCCAGATGGAACTTCAGCGACAGCGCATGCAGATGCCGGAAGGTCTTCACCGCAAGCTCGCGGACGGCGCGCTGGCTCACGCGGGCGAACACCGCATCGCGAAGCTGCGCCAGCGCCACCATCATGATGCGGCCAACGCCATAGGCCAGCACCATGAACACTGCGACGGAGGCCGCCACGGTGATGGCGGAACCGTTGGAG